>JAQGHJ010000189.1 GCA_028288905.1 Phycisphaerales bacterium
CTCCTCGCCGATGCTGAGGATGCCGACCCGGGGGTTCTCCACCCCGCAGACGGCCGCCCCGTACGCCCCGGCCATGATCGCGTACTGCTGCAGGTGCCGGGGCTGGGGAGAGATGTTCGCCCCGACGTCGCAGATCACGACCGGGCCGTAAAAGGTGGGGAGGACGACCGCGATGCCCGGGCGGCTGACGCCGGGCAGGGTCCGCATCTTCAGTTGGGCGGCGGCGACGCACGCGCCGGTGTTGCCGGCCGAGATCGCCACGTCGGCCTCGCCCCGCTTGACGAGGTCGGCCATCACGTTGATCGACGCCCGCGGCTTGGCCCGGACGGCCTCTACGGGCGAGTCGCCCATCTCGATGACTTCGGTCGTCGGGACGACGACGTACTGCTCACGCTGCCCCGGCGTCAGGCCGCTGGTCTCGAGCCCGTCGCGGATGGCCGCCTCGTCCCCGACGAGCAGGATGAGGTCGCCCGGCTCCAGTAGCGCGGCCGCGTCCCAGCACCCTTGCAGGATCGCGGCCGGCGCGCGGTCGCCGCCCATCACGTCCACCGCAGCACGCACGTGCCGACCTCCTGGGGAGAGGGGGATGACGCCTCGCCCCGACCGGCGCGCGGCGTCGACGAGCCCCGGCGGGGCGCGTGCGACCGGCACGGACGGCTGGCGACGGACGTCAAGGAGTCGGGCGTGTCACCGCCCGGAAGGACGCCGTTACTCGGCGTCTCCCTTGACGGCCAGCGCGAGCGACGGGTTCACGTACCCGCAGTTCTGACACGCGCAGTGGGGCAGCTTGGAGTTGCCGCACTGGGGGCAGGACACGTAGTGGATGGGCTTGAGGGCGTGGTGGGAACGCCGCTTGCGCTTGCGCGCCTTGCTCGTCTTCTGGACCGGAAGCATGATCAACTCCTGCCGCGACGACCGCCCCGGGACCCCGCCCTAGACGGACGGGGCGAACGCCGCAGCCAGCTCGTCAGATGCAAACTCGTCCGGCGCGAGACCCGCCAAACGCGGGACGGCCAGACACGGGTCGAAAAAAGCAGCGGCGGGGATGAACCCGCCGCCGGCAAAGGAGGGGTACGGTATGAAAGGGGGGGCTTCCTGTCAAGGGTGGCGGACAGTCCGACGGCAACCCGTCCGGTGAAGAGTGGGCCACCCCGAATGCCCGGCGGCGCTCCGCCTTCACCCCCCGAACTTCGCCGCGTACGCCCGCCCAGCCGCCAGGGCGTCCGGGAGCTTGGCCGGGTCCTTTCCGCCGGCCTGGGCGAGCTGCGGCCGGCCCCCGCCGCCGCCACCGGCGGCCTTGGCGGCCTCACGGATCCAGTCGCCGGCCTTGAGCCCGGCGGCGATCAGGTCGTCGCTGACGGCCGTGACGAACCCGACCTTGCCGTCCGCCGCCGCCCCGAGCAGGACCGCGTAGCTGCCGGTTCGCTTCCGCAACGAGTCGACCACGGCCAGCAACTGGTCCCCCGCCGCCCCCGGCACCTCGCCGACGACGAGCTTGCCCGCCCCGATCGGCGTGGCCGCCGCCAGCAGGCCCTCGGCCACGCTGGCGACGTCCAGAGCGGCGGTCGATGACTGCTTCTGGGCCTTCTCCCACGCCTTGAGCTTCGCCTGAAGCTCCGTGATCGCCGCCTGGGCCCGCCGGCGACCCCGCAGGCTCAGCGACGCGCCCGACAGCGTCTTTTGGGCGTCCGCCAGCACGGCCGCCAGCTCGGCCTCCGGCGTCTGCCGAGCTTTGGCGATCACCGCGTCGAACGCCGCGTCGGCCTCGGTCACCTGCTTGGCAGCGGTGCCCGTGTGGGCGGTGATTCGGCGGATGCCCTTACTCACCGACTCCTCGGCCGCCACGACGAACGCGCCGGCCTCGGCGGACGACTTCACGTGCGTGCCGCCGCAGAACTCGACCGAGTACCCCCGCCACGCCGCGTTCCCCGGGTCGGCCAACAGCTCCTTCACCGGCACCCCGACGCTTACCACCCGCACCATCGGCGGGTACTTCTCGCCGAACACGGCCCGCAGCCCGTTGATCTTCAACGCCTGCTCCTGCGGGGCCTCCTCGGCGTACACCGGCAGGGCCTTGGCCACCGCGTCGTTCACGAGCTGCTCGACGCGGGCCACCTCGTCCTCAGTCAGCGCCTTGGCGTGCGAGAAGTCGAATCTCAGCCTGTCCGGGTCCACCAGCGACCCCTTTTGCTGCACGCCCTCGCCCAGCACCTCGCGCAGGGCCCAGTTGGCCAGGTGGGTGGTCGTGTGGTTCTGCTCCGTCCGCGGCCGGACGCCGGCCAGGGTGGCCGTGACGTGGTCGCCGACGTTCAGGTGCCCGTCGAGCATCTTCCCGACGTGCAGCACGTATCCGCCGACGGCGCGGGTGGTCGCCACGTCCATCACCGCCCCGCCCTTGCCCCGCAGTTCGCCGGTGTCGCCGACCTGCCCGCCCATCTCGGCGTAGAAGCAGGTCTTGTCGAGGATCACGGCCACGTTCTGCCCGGCTGCCTCGGGCCCGTGCGTCACGTCGAGCAGCTTGTGCCCGTCCCAGATCGCCCGCACGGTCGCCCCAACCGGCATCGCGTTGAACTTGGCCGAGTCGTCCGTCGGCGCGATGCCGAAGTTCTGGAGCCGGGCGATCGTGTCCGGCGGGAGGTCGAAGATGCGGGTGTCCGTCTCCTTGCCGCCGGAACGGGCGAGGTCACGGGCTTCCTCCATCAACTTCTCGTAGCCCGCGAGGTCGACCGACATGCCGCGCTCTTCTGCCATAACGCGAGTGAGATCAATGGGGAAGCCGTAGGTGTCGTGGAGCTTGAAGGCGTCGGAAGCTCGGAGAGTGCCCAAACTTCGGTTTTGCCCTTGTAGGTCACTCAACACTTCCTCACTCGTGATGAACTTGGACTCCCTGTCGTCTAACTGCCGTTCAAACCCCAGCCGCCATCGTGTCGATCCGGATACCTCGCCTCCCGATGGGTTCATGTCAGCGGTGCGTTCCCAGGCGAACAGGTTCCAGCCGGATAGCTTGCCGTATTCACGCCCGGCCGCTTCGATCGAATACTCGTCGAACAACTTGATCCCACGATCCAACGTCCGCCCGAAGCTCACCTCTTCGTCCTTAATGACCTCCACCACCCGCCCCGGGTTCGCCTTCAGCTCCGGGAACGCGTCGCCCATTGCGTCGACCACCACCGGCACCAGCTTGTGCAGGAACGGGTCCTTCAGCTCCAACTGCTGCCGGCCGAACCGGACGGCCCGCCGCAGGATGCGGCGGAGGACGTACCCCCGGCCCTCGTTGCTCGGGTCGGCCCCGTCGGTCAGGGCGAACGTCAGGCAGCGGATGTGGTCCGCGATCACGCGGAACGCGATGTCGTGCCGCAGCCCGGCGTCGGCCGCCTCGGCGGCCGGGTCGGCGCTGTTGCTCTTGGGGTACCGGCCGCCGTACGTGATCCCGCTCAGCTCCGTGAGCTTCGCCCAGAACGGGTCGAACAAATCGATGCCGTAGTTGTCGTCCTTCCCCTGCAACACCTGGATGATCCGCTCCAGCCCCATGCCGGTGTCGACGTGCTGGGCCGGCAGGACGGTGAGCGATTTGTCCGGGTTCCGGTTGTACTGGATGAAGACGTTGTTCCAGATCTCCATGACCCGCGGGTCCTCGCCCGACAGCACGGTCGGGCCGCCGGTCTTGTCCGGGGTGCGGTCGACGAAGATCTCAGTGCACGGCCCGCACGGGCCGGTCTCGCCCATCTCCCAGAAATTATCCTTCGTGTTGCCGTAGTGGATGCGGTCGGCCGGCACGCCGCACACGTCCCGCCAGATGCTCGCCGCCTCGTCGTCCCGCGGCACGCCGATGGCCGGGTCGCCGGCGTGGACGGTCACGTGCAGCCGGGTCGGGTCCAGGCCCCACACTTTCGTCAGCAGTTCCCAACTCCAGGCGATCGCGTCCCGCTTGAAGTAGTCGCCGAACGACCAGTTCCCGAGCATCTCGAAGAACGTGTGGTGCCGCCGGCTGCGGCCGACGTCGTCGAGGTCGTTGTGCTTGCCGCCGGCCCGGATGCACTTCTGGGTGTTGACCGCCCGGGTGTAGGCCCGCCGCTCGGTGCCGAGGAAGATCGGCTTGAACTGGTTCATCCCCGCGTTCGTGAACAGCAGCGTCGGGTCGTCGTGCGGCACGACCGGGGACGACGGCACGAACGTGTGCCCGTGCCGGTCCTTGAAGAAGTCGATGAACTGCCGGCGGATCTCGGAGCTGGTCATGGGTTCAACGAAAGGCAGAGGGTGTCCGGGGGGTCAGGACCCGAGGGCCATGACCCGGGGGTCGAGGCGACGAGGGCGGCGGCCGATTCTTGCCGGCCGCGGGCAAAGGCCGCGGATTATCCACCGGGCGGGAGGGGTTCTCAAGGTGCGGGGCGAGGCGGGTCGGGGTGCGGCCGGTGCCCCGGAGGTGGCGGGCGGGGTCGGGGCGACACGTGGTCGGCACGTCCACTGCGTTTGTAGCGTTGTGGAGCAGGCGGTAGCGGAGGACGCCGGGCGGGTTAAGGAAGGGAGGGGTTCGACGGAGGTTCGATGGGCGAACACGCCGTCGCTGAGCAACCGTAGGGGGCACGTCAGGCGTCCGCAGCCATGTCTTACAGGCAATTCTACCGCGGGGGACCACCTAGAGTCGGCTGTTTTCCCAACGGCTCTGATTTTAATATGAGGGAGACATGATGGATTGAGCCCCGAAGGGGCGGAAGCACCATAGCCCAGGGTGACCGACCGGCCGAAGGCCGGGAGTGAACCCTGGGTTCGAAGGACAAAATTGCCCGGAGCCCCGAAGGGGCGAAAGAGCCCGCACGTCGCGACCATTGAGGGGGACCGGGAACTAAACCCG
>JAQGHJ010000195.1 GCA_028288905.1 Phycisphaerales bacterium
CCTACTTCCTCGGGCGGAAGGTGGACAAGTACGCCACGTTCCGCGACGCGCTGGTCGGCGTGGCGACCGGGGCGGTGACGAACCTCCGCCGCCGGCTCGGGGACGCCGGCAAGGCGGACGACGCCTACTGGGCGGTCCGCAACGCCACGTTCGACGTGAACCGCGGGGAGGTGCTCGGGCTGGTCGGGCGGAACGGGGCCGGCAAGAGCACGCTGCTGAAGATGCTCAGCCGGATCACGGAGCCGACCGAGGGCCGGGCCGTCATCCGCGGGCGGGTCGCGTCCCTGCTGGAGGTCGGGACCGGGTTCCACCCGGAGCTGACCGGGCGGGAAAACATCTACCTGAACGGCGCGATCCTCGGCATGAAGAGCACCGAGATCTCGCGGAAGTTCGACGAGATCGTCGCGTTCAGCGAGGTCGAGCAGTTCTTGGACACGCCGGTCAAGCGGTACAGCAGCGGCATGTACGTCCGGCTGGCGTTCGCCGTCGCCGCCCACCTGGACCCGGAGGTGCTGATCGTCGACGAGGTGCTGGCCGTCGGCGACGCGACGTTCCAGAAGAAGTGCCTCGGGAAGATGGGCGACGTGATGCGGCAGGGCCGCACCGTCCTGTTCGTCAGCCACAACATGGACGCGGTCACGAGCCTGTGCACGCACGTCGTGCTCGTGAACAAGGGCAAAGCGAGCGGCCGGCTGCTGCCGGAGGACGGCATTCGACAGTACCTGGCGCTGACGAATGAGGGGATGGACCTGCCGCTGGCCGCCAAGCCGCGGACCCAGCTCAAGCCCCGCCCGGCCGTGTTCACCGGGCTGGAGATCGACACCGACACCGGCCACGACCGGGTCCTGGAGGTCGGCGGGCGCGTGCGGTTCGACATCGAGCTGAGCGACTGTGACGACGTCAAGGCGGCCACGGTCGGGCTGGCGGTCGTCGACCAGCGGGGCAAGCGGCTGGCCCTGTTCCACTCGCTGTACCACGGCGGGACGTGGGTCCGCGGCACGAAGCGCGGCCGGATGACGCTCGAGGTGCCGAGCCTGCCACTGACCCCGGGGACGTACTACGTCGAGCTCGTGATGGCCGACGACCGCGGGTACATCGAGCGGGTCGAGCGCGCCGACAAGCTAGAGGTCGTGTTCACCGACCTGCTCGGGACCGGCAAGATCCCCAGCGGCAACCAGAGCGTGATGGTGCTGCCGGCCGAGTGGGAACTCGGCACCGGCGTCGACCGGGCCGCGGCCAGCGACATCCCCGGCGAGGTCGGCGGCGTCGGTTCCACCAACGCGATGGCCGAAGCGGTGTGACCACGGAGACACGGAGGCACGGGGATCAACCCGACCTCCCAGCCTGTTGGGGCAGTAATTGACTGGTCTGGTGATGGGGTAGTTTAGGGTCGCTCAATATCCCCTCTGGTTAGCGCATTAAGCACTCGTTTCAACCCTTGACGGGCTTTTGTTAGCGGGCCCCGCAGGTCGAGTTGACCTCCGTGTCTCCGTGCCTTCGTGGTGTCCCTCTGATGCGCATCGTTCACTTCAGCACGTCCGACGTGGCCGGCGGGGCGGCCCGGGCGGCGTTCCGGGTCCACACGGGGCTGCGGCGGCTCGGGCACGACTCGCGGATGGTCGTTCTGAAGAAGTGGTCCGTCGAATCGTCCATCGCGAAGTTCGCCCCGAGCAAGCGGCTGCCCGACAAGGTCCGCCAGACCCTCCGCCGCCGGCGGATCGAGCGGGACTTCGCCCCGTACAAGTCTACCCGCCCGCCCGGGGCCGAGCCGTTCGCCGACGACCGCACCGAATGGGCCGCCGAGCCGCTCCGCGCACTGCCCGACTGCGACGTCGTCAACTTCCACTGGGTGGCCGGGTTCCTCGACCACGGCCCGTTCTTCGATTTCTTCGCGCGAGAGCGGCCTCAAGTCCCCCTCGTGTGGCGGCTGGCGGACATGGCCCCGGCGACCGGCGGCTGCCACTACGACCAGGGGTGCGGCAAATTCACCGCCCGGTGCGGGGCCTGCCCCATACTCGGGTCGACCGTCGAAAAAGATTTGTCACGCCAGAGCTGGGAACGGCGGCACGCGGCCTTGGCGCAGCTGCCCGACGACCGGCTGCACGTCGTCGGCACGAGTCGGTGGGTGGCCGACACCGCCCGGACGTCCAGCCTGCTCGGCCGGTTCGGGCGGACGATCATCCCCAACGCCCTGGACCCGACCGTCTTCCGCCCGCGGGACAAACGGTTCAGCCGAGAGATGCTCGACATCCCCGTCGACGCCAAGGTGGTGCTGTTCGCGGCCGACTCGACGAAGGACAAGCGGAAGGGCTTCGCCCAACTGGCCGAGGCGGTGGAGGGCATCCGCGGGATCGACAACCTCGTGCTGGCCAGCATCGGCGGGCACGTGCCGACGCTCGGCGGCGGGGTCCGGCTCGTCCATCTCGGCAAGATCGACGACGACCGGGTCCTGTCGATGGCCTACTCGGCCGCCGACGCGTACGTCATCCCGTCGCTCCAGGAGGCGTTCGGGCAGACCGTGATCGAATCGATGGCGTGCGGCACGCCGATCGTCGGGTTCGCGTCCGGCGGCATCACCGACACCGTTCGCCCCGGCGTCACCGGGGCTCTAGCCCCGACCGGCGACGTGCCGGCCCTGCGGCAGGCGATCGTCGAACTGCTGACGGACGACGCCGGCCGGGCCCGCATGTCCGCCCGGTGCCGGGAGGTCGCGCTGGCTGAGTACACGCTCGACGTGCAGGCCCGGCAGTACGAGGCGCTGTACCGGTCGCTCTTGAAGCGCTGAACCGTCGGGCCGCTCCCACCCGAGCGCGTAATCCGCCGCGGCCCCGACCCTTCCCCGAGAGCCGTACAGTCCGTATACCTTTCCCCATTCCCCCGGGTGCCGCAAATGCCCCGGGGGGGATCGGTCCGATGTTGGGACTGCCGCGGTTGTGCCGTCGTGCCACCCCGCACCCCTAGAACCCCTTGCCATCGAGTGACAACCGTGTCGACGACGCTCCCGAAGATCTCCATCGTCACCCCGAGTTTCAACCAGGGCCACTACCTGGAGGCGACGTTCAAGTCCGTGCTCGCCCAGGACTACCCGAACATCGAGTGGATGGTGGTGGACGGCGGTTCGAAGGACAACAGCCTCGAGCTGATCAAGAAGTACGAGAAGCACTTCGCCTGGTGGATCAGCGAGAAGGATCGCAACCACCCCCACGCCCTCAACAAGGGGTACGAGAAGGCGACCGGCGAGATCTTCTGCTTCGTCAACTCCGACGACCTGCTCGCCCCCGGCGCGCTGCACCACGTCGCCAAGACGTTCCAGGAGAAGCCGAAGACCGACTGGGTCGTCGGGTGGGCCACGTACTTCCAGGACAACGGCGAGGAGTGGTACTACGGGCTGAAGCGGTTCGACCGGAACGTCGACTGGTTCATCAGCAACCCGATCCCGCAGATCTCGTCGTTCTGGCGGACGGAGGCGTTCAAGAAGGCCGGGCCGTTCACCGAGAAGTACCTGTGGGCGTTCGACTACGAGTACTGGATGCGGCTGTGGTTTGTGGCCGGGTATCGGCCGACGGAGGTGCGGCGGTGCCTCGGGTATTTCCGGCTGCAGCCGCAGAGCAAGACGGTGAGCAAGCCGGAGAACTACGCCCCCGACTTCGCCGGCCTCCGCGCCGAGTACGAGAAGTACCTGACGCCGGCCGAGCGGAAGGTCGCCGCCCGCGGTCAGAAGCGGAAAGCCCACGACGAGAAGGTGGTGAAGGCGTGGCAGGCGCTCAAGCTCGAGGGGCCGGCGGCCGCCCGCGCTAAGGCGTGGGACGCGGTGAAGCATTCGATGCTGTCTGCCGACGCGTGGAAGGCGATGTACGCGTCGGTGCGCGGGCGGTGACCTGCTGGGCGGTAGGGGGCTTTGGCCCGACGTCGCTGGTGAACGGGGTGCGGGCTCAGGCCCGCGCCCTCAAATGACAATCCGCACGCCCGCTATGGACAAGCTTCCCCGCGTCTCCGTCCTCATGCCGGTGTACAACGCCGGCCGGTACGTCCGCGCTACGGTCGAGTCGTTGCTCGCCCAGACTTTCGCGGACTTCGAGCTGATCGCGATCGACGACGGGTCGAAGGACGACTCGGCGGCCGTCGTCAGGGAGATGGCGGCGACGGACGCCCGGATCCGGTTCACCAGCCGGGAGAACCGCGGCGTCGTCCGCACCCGCAACGAGTTGGCCGACCTCGCGCGCGGCGAATTCATGGCGGTCAACGACGCCGACGACCTTTCGATGCCGGACCGGCTCGCCAAGCAGGTGGCCTACCTGGACGCGCACCCGGAATGCGTGATGGTCGGGTCGCGGGTGATGGTGATGGACCCGTACTCGTCGCCGGTCGCCGAGTCCGCCCACAAGCTGGGCCACGAGGAGATCGACGCCGAGCTGCTGGCCGGCAGCGGGTGGGCGCTGGTGCAGTCGGCCGTCATGATGCGGAGCGAGGCGGTCCGCAAGATCGGCGGGTACCGCGGCGCCGAGCACAACCTCAGCGAGGACCACGACATTTTCATCCGCCTGGCCGAGGTCGGGCGGATCGCCAACTTGCCCGAGCCACTGGTGTGGTACCGCCGGCACGCCACGAGCCTGACCCACACCCTCTACCAGTCGACGAAGAGCCGGCACGAGGCGGTGAAGCGGCAGATCATCGAGGAGGCGTACCAACGGCGGGGCCGGTCGATGCCGGCCGACTGGGCGTTCGAGACGTGGCGGCCCAGCCCGCGGGACGAGCAGCTCCGCACCTGGGGCTGGGCGGCGATCAAGCACAAGAACATCCCCGTCGCCCGGAAGCACGCGGTGGCGGCGGTGAAGGCGGCGCCGCTGTCCGGGGCGTCGTGGAAGCTGCTGTACTGCGCCCTGCGGGGGCGGTGACGCAACAAAGGTGGTGCGGCCTTCGGCTCGCGCCGGTCCAGGCACAGCGCGGGCTGACGCCCTCACCACGAGCACAGGCCTTACCCCGCCCATGACTCTCAACGCCGTTCCCACCGTGTCCGTCCTGATGTCCGTCTACAACGGCGGCCGGTACCTCGAGCCGGCCCTCGACAGCCTGCTCGCGCAGACCTTCCGGGACGTCGAGTTCGTGATCGTCGACGACGGGTCGAAGGACGACTCGCCGGCCGTCCTGCGGCGGTACGCCGAGCGCGACCCGCGGATCAAGCTCACCGTCCGGGCGAACAAGGGGCTGACGAAGACGCTGAACGAGTGCTTCACCCAGGCCCGCGGCGAGTTCCTGGCGCGGATGGACTGCGACGACGTCTGCTACCCGGATCGGTTCGAGAAGCAGGTTGCGTTCCTCCGCGCCAACCCGGAAGTGGTCTGTGCCGGCGGGGCGTTCGACCTGATCGACGAGGAGGGCCGGCTGCTCACCCGCCTCCGCCCGCCGACGGATGACGCGACCATTCAAGCGAAGGCCTTGGCCGGCCACGGCTCGATCTGCCACCCGGCCGCGATGATCCGGGCGTCCGCCCTCCGGCAGATCAACGGCTACTGCGAGGATTTCAAAACTGCCCAGGACCTGGACCTGTGGCTCCGGCTCGGCGAGGTCGGCAAGCTGGCCAACCTCGACCGCCCGGTGCTCAAGTTCCGGCTGCACGAATCGAGCGTGAGCGAGAACAAGCGGCACGAGCAGCGGCAAAGCGCCAAGCTCGCCTGCGAGCGGGCGTGGCAGCGGCGGGGGATCGCCGGCACGTTCGAGGCCGACGAGCCCTGGCGGCCGGGTAAGGACAAGGCCAGCCGCCACGCGTTCGCGCTGAAGTACGGGTGGTGGGCGTTCAACGCCGGGCAGAAGAAGACGGCCCGGCTGTACGCGTGGCGGGCGATCAAGGCGGTGCCCACGAAGGCCGACGGCTGGAAGCTCTTGGCCGCAGCGACCGTGAAGCCGGCCAAGCCGCTCGACATGCCGGCCGTGGCCTGACGCGGGAGCGGGTTCCCCGTGGCACGGGTTCCCAACCCGTGCGTGGTGCTCGGCGCGTCGGAGAACGACGGCTTAGCTCATGTCGACGTCGCCCGCACGGGTTGGAAACCCGTGCCACGGGGAGCCGTCGCCTTTCATCCTTCATCCCTCCGCCTTCATCCTTACTCCGCATGCCTCTCGTCAGCGTCATGATCGCCTGCCGGAACGGCGAGCCGTTCGTCGGCCCGGCCGTCCGGTCCGTGTTGGATCAGCAGGGCGTTGACCTCGAGGTGGTGTTCGTCGACGACGGCTCGACCGACACGTCGCGCCAGACCGTGCTGGCGATCGGCGACCCCCGCGTCCGCGTGGTCGACGGCCCGCGGACCGGCGTGGCAGCCGCCACGAACGCTGCGCTCGCCCAGTGCCGGGGCGACCTGATTGCCCGGTGCGACGCGGACGACCTGTACGTGCCCGGCCGGCTCGCCTGGCAGGTCGACTGGCTGGCCGCACGCCCCGAGTTCGACGCCGTCTGCGGCCGGTTCGAGATGATGGACCGCAAGGGCACCACCCTCAACGCCGTCGGCGGGGGCGGCGCGGGCGAGGAGGTCACTCAAGAACTGGCCGCAGGCGTCACCCGCACCCACCTGAACACGTGGCTGATCCGCGGGGACGTGCTCCGCGCCCTCGGCGGGTGCCGGCCGTACTTCAAGGTCGGCGAGGACATCGACCTGATGCTCCGGTTCCCGCCCCGGCACCGGGTCGGGTACGAGCCACGCATCTGCTACCGATACCGGCTGCACGAAGGGACCACCGTACACGCGTTCGCCGACAACCGCCGGGCGTTTCTAGAGGAGCAGGCCAAGCGGTTCCTAAAGCAACGCCTAGAGACGGGGACCGACGACCTGGAACAAGGCCACCCGCCGCCGCTGCCGGAGGCCGCGGCGGACGGCAAATTGTTCCTGGCCAAGGATCAGATCCAGCAGGTGCTGATCGGCCGGGCGTGGGCCGAGCACCGCGGCGGGCAGAAGAAGCGGGCGATCAAAACGGGTGTCAAAGCGGTGATGACAAAGCCGACGAGCGGGCCGGCGTGGCGGTGCCTCGCGGCCCTGGTGGTGAAGAAGCCGGCGTAGGGCCGGCTGGTTGTGGTGCCGGCTCTCCAGCCGGCACGTCTGAACAAACTTTCCGACGGGCAGGCTGGAGAGCCGGCACCACA
>JAQGHJ010000220.1 GCA_028288905.1 Phycisphaerales bacterium
GTGGTTCGCGTCCCCGAACCTCAACTGGCCCTCGAACGGCAACGCGAGGTTTGCCGGCCCGCCCGCCGCGTCGTCCAGCGTGAGGGTGTTGGCGGCGGTGCGACGGAGGCGGGTGTCAAAGTTCGTATTTCCGCCTCCCCAATAATGGGCACCGTCGGCAGTTACGGCGTGACGGAATGAGCTGTCCCCGGCAACGAATGAGTCCTGAATACGCGATCCCGCATCGGCCACACCCCCGTGGCGGATCGGTTGTACGAAGCTGGCCGACCCCTGGACGTTAATCCCGCCGCCAACGTTCTGGTCCCCGGCGATCGTGATCCCGCCGCCCGTGGAGAGGTAGCTGCCGGAAACCGTCAGGTTCCCCGTGACCGTCGCCCCCTGCGTGGCGGCGAGCGGGCCGTCGATGTTCACCGGCCCCGTCACGTCCAGGGCGGCGTTCGCCCCGCCGTGGTCCCCGATCATGCGAACGCCGTAGCCGTTGTTGGCGTTGGCGAAGTTAACCGGCCAGCCGGCGGCACGGGTGACGATCCCGAACGTGGGGGAAGAGTTGGTCCCGGCACCGTCCCCCATCGCGATCGACTGGTTGCCGGGAATGACGATCCCGGCCCCGGCCCACAGCGGGTTGGCGACGACCGTGGCGTTGCCGGTCGGGGCACCGGTGGGGGCCTCCCCGCCGATCACGACGGGGAACCCGCCCAGCGTCGAGAGCTTGAGCGGCTGGTAAGCCCCGACGATCGGCACCGACGGGTAGATGCCGTCCGCGGCTACACGTAATCGGGTGGTCCCGCTGTCCCCGATGGCAACGCCGCCGTCGCCGGGCATCCACAGCCCGGTGTTGTCACCCGCTGCCCCGAAATTGATGCCCTTCGACCCGAAGCCGGCGTTGCCTTTCGGGACGAAAATGGGCCCCGTGAACACCCCGCCCGCCTTGGGCATGAGCCCGCTCGTGTCCGGCACCGGGAGGCCGGCGACGATCGCGTCGACCTCGGACCGGGTGTAGTACCGGTCAGGGATTTTTGGCGACAGGTTCGCGGGCATCGGCTGGCCAGGTGGGCGGGGGACGTGTGCGACGGTCGGCCGGCAGGCCGTTACCGCTTCTCGGCCTTCGCCGCCGGGTCGTGGTCGGCCTTTTCCGGCTTGCCGGGCTTGGCCCGGTGCGGCTTCTCCGGCGGCACGGTGGCCGGTGGGTCGGCCGGCTCGGCAAAGCCGGCGGCGATCAGCCGGGCGGCCTCGCCCGGCGAACACTCGGCCACGTCGCCCGGGTCGCGAACAGACCCGACGCCGGCCATGCTGACTAGGAACCGAACCCGCATCGCGTCGCCTCCCTCGAAAACACGCGGCCGGGTGTTTCGCCGGCCGCGTGTCGAACCCCACCCCACCCCACCGCACCGACGGGAGGATTACGACGCCGGGTGAGCCAGCAGCTTCAGAGCCTTGGAGTCGGTCAGGATGCCGTCGTGCCGGCTGAAGACCTTGTAGCCGTACAGGCCGTTCTCGATGAACAGCTCCTTGGCGATCACGACGTCCATCCCGATCACGTCCCGGACGTGGTACTTGCTGAAGTCGCCGAACGCGACCGACTTCGCCGACGCGGCCGGCACCGCCATGTCGTTGTTGACCGTGTACCCGTACCCCAGCAGCGCGGACGGCTGGCCGGCCAGGCCGGCGGCCCAGATGTACTGGCCGGCCGTGTCCTTCAGCTTGCGGATGGCCGCCAGCGTCAGGTCGTGCAGCATGAACCGGCAGCGGCCGGACGAGCGGTAGGCCGGGTCGACGCTGTGCTCCAGGTCGATCAGCTCGTCGTACGCGATGGCGGCGACGGCGGCGGCCGTCTTGCCCGTGGCGGCGGCCGCCGCGAACCCCTGAACCTGGCCCGAGCCGGTGCCGGTCGTGCTGGCCGTGTTGAACTTCCGCCCGATCCGCTCGGCCGCCAGGGCGCGGACGTGGCCTTCGATGTCGTACTCCGCGTCCCGGATCATCTCGACGCTGACCTTGATCCAGTCGGAGTCGAACTTGTAGGCACCCATCGTCTTGGTGCCCAACGTCGGCTCGGTCGTGTTCGTGTTGCTCGCGGCCTCGTCGACCTGGCGGGCGGTGTTGCCCGTGTCGTCGGACGTCGGCCACACGATCGGGTTGCCGTTGCTCGTCGGGAAGATCGACGCGCCCGCCTCCCGGACGCCCGCGAACGCCTTCATCGACTTGACGATCTCGGCGTAGAACGCCCGGGTGCCGACGATCCCCTGGCCGCTGACGGTCAGTGCCCGAAGCTCGGCCGGGCTGGCCCCGCGGATGTACTTCGCGAACTGCGACCGCTGTTCGACGTCCGCGGCCGCGGCCCGTTGCTCGGGCGTCTCGGCCCCGTTGCCGGCGTCGCCGCCGACCGGACCCTTGCCCGGGTTCGCGGCGTTCCGCTGGGCAATGTCGCCGTCGATCTGGTTGGCCTTCTCGTGTCGCTCGATCTGGCTCTTGACGGCCTCGGCGCGCGTGTTCAGGTCGTTGAACTTGGCGTCCTCGTCGGCCGTCAGGTCACGCCCGGCGTCCTCGGCGGTCTTCAGGAGCGTCCGCATCTCCGTCAGGATGGTGCCGCGCTTCTCGTTCAGGGCCTTGATCTGCTGCCACATGCGACGTGTCCTCTTTGGATCGGGTGAATGCGGCCCGACTTGCCCCGTAGGCAGCGGCCCGAGCGAACTGCTACAGATAGAGTCCGCGGAGTTGCCGCTTGCGGTTCAGCAGATTTTTCAGGCGGTGGCCGGCCACCGCCTTGGCGTGCTCGACGGCCGCCGGGTCGACGCTCCGCAGGTCGATTTCCGTCGCCCGGTACGCGGGGACGCTGGTGACGGTGACCTCGTACAGGTCGACGTCGATCAACTCGCGGACGACGACCGTCGTCCCGCGGGTTGCCCCCTCGACCTCGCTCCACTTCTCGCCGTCCGCCCCATTCACGCGGAACGCGAACGACATCCCGCGGACGTCGCCTCGCTCGATCAGGCTGGCCAGGTCTTTCGCGTAGCTGGTGTCCGGCAGATGCGCGGCGATCCGCAGCCCCTTGGCGTCCTCCGTCACGGCGAGCGTGCCGGCCGACGTGCGGCCCAGCAGTTTGCCCGGGTCGTGATCGACCAACGCCCGGACGTCGCGGCCGGCGTCGGCCAGCGTTCGGGCGAACGCGCCGGGGCGGATCGTCTCGCGGAACCCCCCTAGGTCTTCGCTGGGGGAGTTGAACACGGCGGCGTAGCCGACGAGCCGCGCGGGCTTGTCGGCGGCGGCGGGCTCGGCCCGCAGCTCGGACGCGGCCAGGATCAGACGGGTTTCCGGCTTCATTGCTTGTCCCCTTCGGCGGCGGGCTTGCGGCTACCGACCGGCGTCATGTTTAGCGGCGACAACAGCTCGTCCCCGCCCGGAACCGGCGGCATCCCCTCTTTGCGGCGGATGTCGTTGACAGTGAGCCACCCGCCTTGCCGGCCCTGGTTGTAGGCGGCGTAGCGGGCGGCCGTGTCGCTCCGTAGCAGGCTGTCGAGATTCGCCCGCGTCTCGATCACCCGCCGCTCGTCTTCGCCCAACAGCTTGCGGTTGCCCTCTTGTTCCCACCGCTGCGCCCACGGCTGAATGGTCTGCTGCTGGAACTCGATCCCCTGGTGTTCGATGTTGGAGAACGTCGCGTTCTCAAGGTCGCCGATCATGTGGAGCGGCACGCCGTACACGCGGGCCACTTCCCGGACCTGGAAGACCCGCGCGTCGAGCATTTGGGCGGACTTCGGGTCGGTCCCCGTCTTCGTGTACGTCATCCCGTCCGTGAGGAGCGCGGTCTTGAACGAATTGTCCGGGCCGGAGTAGTTGGCCTTCCAACTCGCCTTGAACGCCTCGACGGCCGGGGCCTTCATCGCCGCCGGGAGGGCGACGATCGCGCCCAGATTCCCGCCGTTGCTGAAGAACTTGCTACCGAATTTCTCCATCGCCAGGGCCAGGCCGATGGCGTTGACGCCCTGGCTCACGGGCGAAATGGGACTGATCCCGTCGCGGCTCATGCCGACCACGGCGAACACCTGATCCGGCGTCAGTTCGAACCCCCGCCCGCCGGTCGTGCCGCGATACACCAAGTTCCCGTTCGGCAACCGGAACGGGTACGTGCAGCCCGGCAGCGGGTACAGCTCGGCCGCCCGACCCGTCACGTCCTTCTGGATGTAGGAGTAGCCCGCCCCGTGCAGCAGGGCGTTGATCATCACCGCCTGCTTGTACGCGAACCCGGTCATCTCCGGGTTGGGGTTCTCGTTAAGGATCTCGACGAGCCGGTGCCCGTCGTCCCGCTCCTTGTTCGCGCGGTCGATGAAGTGAAACGGCAGCCCGGCGAACGCCGACGAGATGACCCGGACGCAGGCGTACACGGCCGTCGCGGCCATCGCCGAATCCGGCGTGACGGACACCCCGGCGTCGGAAGAGTCGATCCCGAACAGTGACGGCGTGGCGAGCGACAGCGGCCCGGACCAATCCGGGGCAACGCGACGTTCGGGGGGCCTCGCGGCGGTCAACCAGTTCAGTAGGCCCATTGCGTCCCGCGGTCACAAGATGATCAATTCAGGGTTGTCCTCTACATAGGTTCTCGTGTTTTCGCCCTTGTGGTTCAGCCGGCACATCAGAGCCATCAGCGTGGCGGCGACGCCGTCGATCTTGGACCGGCTCTTCTTCTTGTTGATCGAGTAGTTGCCGGCCTTGTCGATGTCGACGACCGCGTTAGACATGTGCCACCGCAAGACGGGGTGATTGCCGTGCCGGACCCGCCCCGACTTGACCAGCTTTTCCAGCTCCTTGGCCGGAAGATCCTGGCTGATCCACCCCTGGCCAGCCCCAACGACGTTGATCCCGTCTTCGGCTAGGTCCGTCTCTACGGCCTGGCCCTGGAACTTGCGGTCGATGGCCAGTTGCACGATTTCGTACTCGCCGGCCAGCTCGCGGACCTTCGCCCGGACCGCGTCGTAATCGACCACGTTCCCGCCGGTGAGCGTGAACAACCCGGCCTTCGCCCACGCGCGGTACGTGACCTTGTGCTTCTTCTCCAGCCGCGCGATGTTGTCGGCCGGCAGCCAGAAGAACGGCAGTAGCGTTACCGCCCCGTCGTCCTCCGGGAACGCCAGCACAAGGGCGGTCGTGTCGTCGGTCGCCGACAAGTCGAGCCCGGCGAAGCACCGGCGGCCGGCCAGGCCGGCGGGAACGATGGGGGCCTTGCCCTGATCCCATTCGTCCATCGACAGCCAGGCGTCGGCCGTCTGCACCCACTGGTTGAGCCGGTACCGGCGGAAGCTGTTCTCCTTGGCGGGCGACTCCTTAGCCTCGAAGAACGCTTGCCGGAAGTGTTCCAGCTTGATCGTCACGCCGAGCGACGGGTTCGCCTTGAACCACGTGGCCTCGTCGGTCCAGTCGTCCGTCATGGACGCCTCGAAGATCGACGCGAAGAACGACGTGTCGTCCTTGTTCGCGCCGGTCAGGATGTCCTTCGCGTACCGGTACTGTTCGCCGCAGATGGTTTCGAGATCCCC
>JAQGHJ010000227.1 GCA_028288905.1 Phycisphaerales bacterium
GCGGCCGCCGGCTGCCGCTCCGCGGTTTCGCGACGTAGGTTTTTCGTCTGGAATTCCCAGACTCAGCTCCGGCAACCGAATCACCCGCCCGTCCCCTCCACCTCCGCCAGGTCGTCGACCGCCGGCCCCGTCAGCACCTTCCCGTCGCAATCGAACCGGCTGCCGTGGACGGGGCAGTCCCAGCTCTGCTCGGCGTCATTCCACCGGACGACCCCCGCCAAGTGGGTGCAGACGGCCGAGCAAGTGCGGACCGTGCCGTCGGCCGCCTTGTACGTCGCCACCTTCTTCAGCCCTTGCCGCACGACCGCCCCGTGGCCCCGCTCGATCGTCGCCGGGTCAGACACGTCCCCCGGCGTGACGTAGTCCCGGTACTGGGCGGCCGCGTTTAGGTTCTCCTTCACGAACTCGGTCGCGCTCTTGAGCCCCGCCTTGCGGGCCGGGTCGTACAGGGCGGCCCATAAGTTCGGCTTGCCGAGGATCAGGTCCGTCACGAGCATCGCCCCGAGCGTGCCGTGCGTCATGCCCATGCCGCTGTCGCCGGTGATGACGTAACAGTTCTCGTGCCCGCTCGTCGGCACCCGCCCGATGAACGCGACGTAGTCGTCCGGCTCGTACACCTGCCCGCTCCAGCGGTGGGTCAGCGCGCCGGCGGCCGGGAAGTGCTCGCGGGTCCACCGCTCCAGCTTCGCCCACCGCTCGGCCTGCTCGGCGGCCGACGTGTGCTGGCCGGTCTTGTGGTCCTCCCCGCCCACGATCAGCAGGTCGTGCCCAGGCCCACCGGCGGCCGGGTCCAGCCGGGCGTAGTGGTACGGGTCAATCGTGTCCCAGTACAGCGCGTCGGCGACGGCCCCCGCCGGCACCGCCAGCCCGACCATGTACGTGCGGTACGGGGCGACCTTCGTGTAGATGCCGGCCCAGTTCTCGATCGGGGACGGGACGTTGGTGGCTGCCACCCCGGCCCCCGCCGTCACCGTCGGCCCGCCGCGGGTGCGGACGACGACCTTGCCGTCCTCCGCCGCCATCCCGGAGACCATAGTGTTCGCGTGGATGCGGACGCCCATCCGCCCCAGCCGGTCCGCTAGCCCGAGCAGGTACTTCAGGACGTGGAACCGCCCCTGCCGCGGGAACCGCAGGCACGGCCCGGCCGCGAACCCCACGGTCGGGGTTGCCTCCAGCCGCTCGGCGTCCGCGAACCCGGCCCGCCGGGCGGCGGCCAACTCCTGGTCGAGTTGGTCGGGCGTGTCGGACCCGCCGAGGAACAGGTAGGCGTCGACCCGGGCGAAGTCGCAGTCGATGCCCTCGTCAGCGGCGATCTTCTCGATCCGGTCGATCGCGGCGGCGTGACTCTCGTACTGCACCCGGGCCCCGTCGAGCCCGTGCAGCCGCTCGATCTCCACGAACCGGTCGTCCACTTCGCTCGCCAAGTGGGCGCTGGTGCGGCCGGACTCCCCGCCGGCCACCGGCTTGGCGTCCAGCACGACGACCGATCTGCCCGCCTTGGCCAGCAGGTAAGCCGAGGTGAGCCCGGCGATGCCGGCCCCGACCACGCAAACGTCGGCCGCTGTGTCCGCCGCCAGGGCGCCGTGTCGGGGGGCGTCGACGGCGGCCGCGGCGGCGTACCACGACGGGTCGGTCTGTCCGGACGGGTTGACGCCGGTGGCGGGCGGGAGAGCGGTGGGCATGCGCCCGTGTTAGCCGGGCCGCGGCCGTCACGTCAGCGCCGATTCGGCGCGGCCGGCAGGAATTCCCGACCCGAATCGCCGCCGGCCGGGCTGGTGCTTCGACCCACTCGTTCGCGGGGATCGGACGCCGGCTCACTGGTAAAGTTGATCCAGCCGCCACATGTACTGTGGGTACTTGGCCAAATTGGCCACCAGGAAGTCGGACGGCTGGGCGACGCCGTCGCCGCCGGGCAGATCCTTGGTCCGGGCCGACTCGGCGTGCCCGTCGACGAACGCCAGGTTCGTGATCTTCTTGTTGTTGTGCCGGGCGTTGATCCGGTTCGCGTTGGACGTCAGGTAGTTCAGCCCGTACAGCCCGTCGAACAGGGCGATCATCTCGGACGATTTCCGGATCTCGTTCGCCTTGTGGTACGAGTTGATCGTCGTCATCGCGCCGTTCGCGTCGATGTTCACGCGCCGGTACGGGGTCTTGTAGGTGACGGCGTTCGTCGAGTTGATCCCGTACCAGACGAAGACGACGTTGTCCGGTCGCATCCGCGTCGACACGTGCGACTGCCCCATCGCCCCCTGGCCGTCCGTACGGGAGGCGGGGACGGTGCTGCCGTTGAACGTCGAGGCCGACATTTCCAAGATGCCGGACGGGCACTGGAACACGTTTCCGGCCGACGGGACGTCAGTCAGGCTCTTGGACTCCGGGTACGTCAGGTACCCCTCGCCGACCAGGATCGTCGCCCACGTCTCGTTCACGTCCTGCTTGTTCGCCAGCCCGCTGACCGGGAACTTGGCGTCCTGGACGTCCGCCGGGATCAACGTGCCCTTGTGGGTAGACGTGTACGTCGCCATGGCCAGGGAGAGCTGGCGCAGGTTGCTCAGGCACTTGATCGAGTTGGCCTGCTCGCGGGCCGCGTTCAGGCTCGGGAGCAGGATCGAGATCAACAGCGCGATGATGCCGATCACCACCAGCAGCTCGACCAGCGTGAACCCGGCTTGGGCTGTCGGGGGTGACCTCGACGGGTCACGACGAGCAGGGAAATGGAAAGCCATGACGAACCCTTTCTCTTGAACGGGGGAGACGTGACCGGGGTGAGCGGGCGGGGACTCGTCCCGATGTCAGAAACCGCTGCCGGAGACGGACCGAGCACGATCTGAACCCGGGCGGGCCGAGGGCCGTGGGTAGTGTAGCTTCAAACCACTGGTTACACGTTCGCCGCACGGCCCGGGCAACGAGATATTCGTGCCCGATCGGAAAGCGTTTTACCGCCGAGGATACGAATGCGTTTCGGACAATGACGACCTCGGGAAGCGAGACGGCGAACGAGGCGCGGGCCGGCCGGGACATGCCCCGGCCGGCCCGCGCCTTGAACCCTAACTGCCTGGCATACTGCCGGCGACCGCCGCACGGCGGAAGTTACTGGTTGTACTGGTCGGTCCGCCACATGATCGTCTGCGGCTTGTTGTTCAGATTCGCGCGAGTAAACGCGTCGGTGCTGGCCGCGCCGTCACCTCCGGGCAGGTCCTTCGTGCGTACCGACTCGGCGTGCCCGTCGACGAATGCGATGTTCGTGATCTTCTTGTTGTTGTGCCGGGCGTTGATCCGGTTCGCGTTCGTCGTCAAATAGTTGATGCCGTACAGGCCATCGAACAGCGCGACCATCTCGGCCGACTTTCTGACCTCATTCGCCTTTCGAAAGCTCAGCTTGCGGCTAATGCCGGAGGAGTCGACCCCGGTCTTGTAGGCACCGTTGGCATCCATGTCGCACCGCTGATACGGGACCCCCTTGTCCGAGGCGTTGCTCCCGTTGATGCCGTACCCCGTGTAGGCGATCAGCCCGGGCCGCATCCGCACGGATCCGTGGGCCGACATCATCGCCCCGCGGGAGTCGGTCCGGGAGTCCGGCACCGCCGTGTCGCCGAACGCGATCCGGGACAGCTCGTTAACGGCGGACGGGCAATGGAATACGTTGTCGATTTGGGGCGGATTGTTCAGGGGTTGCCCGTCCGGATAAGATAGGTAACCATCGGCAACCAGGATCGTCACCCATGACTCGGTCGTGTCTTGGTTCGTGTTGAGCGGCGCAGGGACCGGGTACTTGCCTTCCATGATGTCGCAGGGAATTAAATACCCCTTATTTGTGGAAGTGTAGGTAGCCATCGCCACGCTGAGCTGCCTGAGATTGCTTAGGCACTTAATCGATTGAGCTTGGGCCCGGGCGGCGTTGAGGCTCGGGAGCAGAATTGAGATCAGCAGCGCGATGATGCCGATCACGACGAGCAGCTCGACGAGGGTAAAGCCGGCCCGCTTAAACCGGCGACCGGCGAATTGCCGGGGACACGGCGGATGTTGATTCGAAGACATGGCAAGGTCCTTTGGTGCGACGCCACGAACGAAGTGCAGAACTGGTGCCGTAAAAACGGGACACCGACACGAAACTTGCGACCCGGCCTAAGAAGTGAGTGCAGATCGCTAACCACGCGATTCCGGCAAGGTCCGACCAAGCGCCACTGCGCCGACAGAATACTATCGCTTCCGGGCGACGGCTAGGAAATCTTTCGCGCCGTCCACCGGTGATGGTTTCCGGTCTTTCCCCGGCACCGTTCGAGCACGCGTCACCGGGGCCTGGTAATCGGACCGGGCACCAACTCGTCGCGGAGTTTGCGGACGTCCGTCAATCGGGCCGCCGTGGGTGCCGCCGGCTCATACCGCAGGTCGACTCGGCCGACCAGTTGCAGGAGTTCGCGGAAAGCTGCCGCTCGGGTCGGTTCGTCGTCGCTGCAAAGGCAATCAATTAGGAAACGTCGGTCCGTCCGCAACCGGGTCGCCTCACCGCGGGCGAGCGGGGCGAACGGGGCGAGGGCGCGGTCAATCGTGAGGTCTTGTTCGGCCGACAGCCCAGCCCGCTCGAGCTGGCGGAGGACGGCCGCGCCGGGCCGATCCATCGCCACAAGGCGGGCCAAGGCCGCGTCCCGTCGGTGGTAGTCCGGAGCGTCGAGGTCCGGCAGCAAGGTGGCGACCTCGGCCGCGACGGCCGGGTCGGCGGGCCAGTGGTCGGCCGCCATCACCTGCCACGCCACCCGCACGTCCGGGGCGAACAGGTGTTCCTGCCCGAGCGACGCCAACAGCGGGCGGAGGTAGGTGTTTGCCTCGCGCGGGTTTTCCCGGAGGAGGGACGGGAGGTCGGCAGCCTCGGCGTTAATTGTCTGGGGCCGACTCAGCCCGCCGCCAGACCGCATGACGAGCAACTGCGCGGTAGACGTATCCCGGCCGAGCCGCTGGCCGGACAGCCGGACGGTCCACTGCCCGTCGTCGTACTGCGTGGTCCGCTCGACCTGGAACGAGTTCGGCGAGACCTGGAGCTCGACCGTCGTCAGGGCGTCCGGGGACGCCATCTCGCAAGCGTTGAGGGTGAAGGACTCGTCGCCCCGCCCGCCGATCCCGAGCCGCTGGAACGTCGACAGCGACGAGAACTCGACCGTCACCGGCCCGGCGGCGACGGCCGGGAAGTCGACGCGGTAGGGCCG
>JAQGHJ010000710.1 GCA_028288905.1 Phycisphaerales bacterium
CGGCGTGCGGGCGGCGGCGGCGGTGGCGATCGGGACGAGCCGGCAGCCGACCGCCGCGGAGGTGCTGCGGGCCGCCTTCGCCCGCGAGCCGGAGCCGGACGTGCGCCGGGCCGTGCTGTTCGCGGCCGCCGGCACACGGACCGCGGCCGCCGTCGACTGGCTCGCCGGCATCGTGCGGGACGCCGACGCGGCGGCCGCGGTTGACGCCATCGACGCCCTAGGCACCTACCGGACGGACGAAGCGGTCCGCCGCCGGGTGGGCGACGCCGTTGCCGCCCGCGAGGAGCCGCGGTTGACTGCCGCGTTCGAGCGGGCGTTCGCATAGCGGTACCGCCCCGCGATCCCGCCAATCGCGGAACGCCGCAGGCGTCGGCCCTGGCAGAGCCCGCCGAAATCTCCTGCCCACCTTGGGCGTTTCCGCCGTTCCGCGATCGGCCCCGGCCTCGATACGTTCGGCGGCATGGTAGCCCCACTCGTCTCGGCCCCCGCGGCCCTGCGGCCGGTCTCCTCCGTCATTCCCGTCACCCCGGACGTCGCCCGGCTGCGGACGGTGATGGTGAACCTGTACTTCGTCGGCGACCCGGGCCGGCCGGACCGGCCGTGGGTGTTGGTCGACGCCGGGCTGCCGTACAGCGCCGACGCAATCCGCAAGGCGGCGGCCAGCCTGTTCGGCGACCGCCCGCCGCGGTGCGTGATCTTGACCCACGGGCACTTCGACCACGTCGGGTCGCTGCGGGAACTGGCCGAGGGGTGGGACGTGCCGATCTACGCGCACGAGCTGGAGCTGCCGTACCTGACCGGGCGGTCGAGCTACCCGCCGCCCGACCCCGGCGTGGGCGGCGGGCTGATGGCGCTGTCGTCGCCGCTGTACCCGAAGGGGCCGTACGACTTCTCGAACCGCATCTACGCCCTGCCGAGCGACGGCAGCGTGCCGGGGATGCCGGGGTGGCAGTGGGTGGCGACGCCCGGGCACTCGCCGGGGCACGTGTCGCTGTTCCGCGAGGCCGACCGGACGCTGATCGCCGGCGACGCGTTCGTTACGACGAAGCAGGAGTCGCTGCTGGCGGTGCTGACCCAGCGGAAGGAGATCCACGGCCCGCCGATGTACTTCACGCCCGACTTTGAGTCGGCCGCCGCGTCCGTACGGGCGCTGGAGGCGCTGAAGCCGGCCGTCGCCGCGACCGGACACGGGGTGCCGATGCGGGGGGCCGAGCTGCGGTCGGCCCTGCGGACACTGGCCGACCACTTCGAGGAACTGGCCGTCCCCCGGCACGGCCGGTACCCCGGCCGGCCGGCCGTCACCGACCGCCGCGGCGTCGTCTCCCTCCCGCCGCCGACGGTTGCCAGTCAAGTCCCGAAGCTGCTGCTCGGGATGGCGGCGGCGTTCGCGATGGTCGGGATCATCAACGCGGTGCGGCGGCCGTTCCCGGACGAGGTGGACGACCACTTCATCGAGCGGGGCGTGTGACGGGGCGGAGAGGCCGGACGTAACAGGGACGTTGCATACCCTGCGACCCGGTGCAGGATGTGCGACGTCGCGTTGGCTGGCGCGGCGTTGGGTGCCACGCGCGGCGTTCGCAACTCGCTCAACTGAACCGACCGAAAAGCAGACCGTCATTGGCCCGGTGCCGTGGCCGGCCGCGTCGCCGGCGGCGGGGCGAACGCGAAGTGTTCCGCTTTGGCCATCTCCCGCAGCGCGTCCACGCTCTTGGCCATCCGGTGCTGCAGGTACGCCCGCAGCTCTGGTGGCACCTGCGACTCGCGGACGAACACGGTCATGCCGTTGTCCAGCTGCACCATCGCCAGCACCGGGTCGATCGGGGCGGCCGCGATCGCGGGCGCGGGGTTGGTGATGCGCACCCCGGCGTCCGTCACCACGTAGTCGATCCCGGCGAATCCCTTGAGCGCCTCCAGCGCTTGCCGGACGGTGACGTTGTCCCACACCGCCCGGATCGTCCGGAACTCGGCCGGCACCCGTTGGATCGCCCCGGGCTCGACCTCGAACGGCACGCCGGCCGTGCGGCGGAGGTCCTCCAGCACCTGCCCGAGCTCCGCCCCCGCGTACCGGTTCGAGACCGACTTCCCCAACTGCTCCCGGACGTAGTCCTCCTTGGCGACGATCACAATCGTCCGGCCGCTGGGGTACCAAGTGGCCCGGGTCTGCCTGCCGATCTGTTCGAGCGCGTCGAGCAGGGTGGCGTTCCGGGGGACGCTGACGACCTTGCCGCGGGTGTCCGGGTCGAGCCGGTCCTCAACGGCCAGCCCGGCCTTGAGGGCGTCGAGCCGCTGGTCGACGGCCGTAAGCACCGCCCGGACGTTGCCGGCCCCGGCGACGGGCGGCATCGCCTCGGCGGCCAGCCGGTCCAAGGCGGTGAGCTCCGGCGGGGTGGCCCGGCGGCCGATCCGGGCCAGGGCCGGCACCGGCCGCAGCACGACGCCGTCGTTCGCGACCTCGAACGCCAGCCCGAGCTTCGGCGTGATCGCCGCCAGGGCTTGGCGGAGCGTCTGGTTGCGGATGGTGGCGGCGACGTTCGTGCGGTCGCCCCACGGGAGCAGGTCCCAGACGGCCGGGTCCGCCCGCACCGGCACGCCCGTCTTGCTCTCGATCGCCCGCATCGCCGACGGGAGCACGTCGTTCAGCGTCAGCT
>JAQGHJ010000241.1 GCA_028288905.1 Phycisphaerales bacterium
GACCGCCCCACTCGGCTCGACCGTCGGGACCGGCCAAAGCATCCGGCGGATGTTGCCGACGCCGTCGGAGCAGATGGAGCAGTACAGCGAGCTGGAGAAGCGGTTCCGCCAGTCCCAGGGCACCGACAAGCCCCTGACCGACCAAGAGGCGCTGCAGCGGCTTCGGGAGATGAAGCCCGTCAACCCGAACATGACGAACCCGCTGGCCCCGAAGCGGGACAACGCGTCCGACGCGCGGCCCGGAGGGACCGGAGCCCCCCCGGCCGCCGCTCCTGGCGGAACGGGGACGGCCCCCGGTGCGCCGGCAGCCGCCCCGGGCGGCGCCCGGGCCGAGCCGCTGGCTATCAAAAGCTTGGCCACGGGCGTGCGGTCGAAGACGCTTGCGCAAGTGCTGACGTCGGCCGAGGACCAGATGCGGCAGGGCAAGTACGCGGACGCCCTGAACCAGTACACCCTTGCCGAGCAGGCCGCCCCGAACAACGGGCTGATCACGCTCGGCCGCGCAAACGCGGAACTCGGGTCGTCTTCGTACCGGACGGCCGAGTCGCACCTGCGGCAGGCCTACGGGAGCAACGGGGCATTGCTGCTCGGCCGGTACGACCTGCGGTCGATGATCGGTGCCGACCGCCTGACAGCCGTGACGAAGGACCTGACCGACCTGTCGGCCAAGGAGCAGAAGGAAACGATGGCCCCGTTCCTTTTGGCGTACATCAGCTTCAACACTGGCGACGCCGCGACCGCCGAGAAGTACCTCGACGAAGTCGACCGCCGGGCCGGTGCCCCCGACCCGCTGGTCAAGCAGATGCGGCAGCTCTGGGCCGCGGGCGATGCGGGCTCGAGGAACAAGTAAGAGCAGCGCCCACCTCCAAGGCGGGGCGATGCCCCGCCCCTCGGGCGGCACCTACTTGGTGGGTCGGGCGGGACCCGGTGAAAGCCAGGCCCACTTTGAAGTAGTTGAGGGGGTACAGCAGAACGGCCGGAAGTGCAGTTTCACGGCCGGCCGTTCTGCTGTTCCCTCAGCATCGCGTAGAAGCCTGGGCCAGAATTCGGCGCATAAAAAGACCCCAGGCGGGGGGACCTGGGGTCGGGGGCTCTCAACTTTGGGGGAAAGTCCGGAGGGGTGGCCGGACCAGTTGAGAGTGGTTTAACGTCGGGGGGTGGAGAAGGAGGGGGGGGACCTTCTCCGGGGGAACACCCCCGACGAATAAGGCTGAGACGGCGATTAACCGATTCACAACCTTCGTAATCTTCTTAGAAACGTCGTTTTGGCGGCCGTCCGCCACCGACGTTCGATTGATGAGCGGAGTATAGTCCTGCTACTCAGTATGGCAACCGATATGTCCGCATCGCGGGAAATCCCCATTGAGCGCGAAGTGGGCCGATGGCAATGCAGTCCTTCCGGCCGAGCCGTCCGTTATCGCGTCGGCGTCGGGTCCTGCTGCCAATCCAGTTCTACGCTTCCGGGGATGCCGTGGTACTCGCGGGGAAACACATAGTCCTTCCGGAGCGGATGGCCTTCCCAGTCGTCAGCTAGAAGGATGCGGCGCGGGTCGGGGTGGCCGTCGAACACGATGCCGACGAGGTCGTACGCCTCCCGCTCGTGCCAGTTCGCGGTCGGCCACAGCCGGGCGACGCTGGGGACGACCGGGTCGGCCCGCGGGCAGAACACCTTGACCGCGAACGCGTGGCGGTGGTCGAAGGACCACAAATCGTACGCAACGCACATCAGGCCTTCGGCGGCGTAGTCGACGCCGCTGAGGCACCGGAGCCAATCGAACTTCAAGTCCGGCTCGTCGAACAGGAAGGCCGCGAGTTCCGCCCAGTCCTCGGCCGCCACGTGTACCCGCGGGTGCTTGTCCCGCGGGTGGACTTCCAGCAGCTTGGGGCCGAAACGGTCGCGGAGGCGGTCGACGATTTGATCGGGAGACAGCATAGGGAAATCGCGGGTCGGGCGCTGGCGCAGAAGCGAAGTCTAGCGGCCCCGGAGGGGGGCGGCCAACTCCGACGCCCTCCGCCTTGCGTCGGCCGCGGACGGCATACAATGGGGCGATGAAGCGGAAGAAGCGGCGGCGGCGACTCGGCCGGCCGGCGGACGAGGGGGCGTACGTTTGCCCGTCCTGCGGCGAGCAGATCGTCATCCCGCTCGACCGGTCCCAGGGGGCCGAACAGCGGTACGTCGAGGACTGCCCGGTCTGCTGCAACCCGAACGTGGTGTCGGTCGAGTACGACCCGGCCTGGGAGTCGCCGCGGGTATCGGCCGTCGCCGAGTGAGCGCCGCGAGCACCGGCCCCGCCCGAGAGTTGCCCGCTGTCACCGTCGCCCCGCGTGTTGCCGGCGGGCGCACCGCCGGTGACAATCGTCCGTCCCTCCCGCCGGCCTGCCGCCGGAGCCGTCCGCCTTCGCACGAGGAGCCCAGCATGCCCACGCCCCCGCATCGCGTCGCCGACGACCGTCGTCCGTGGTACGCCCGGTTCGTCGCCGCGGCGTTGGCGTCGGCGCTGGCCGTTGCCGTCGCCGCTCCGGCACGGGCCGATGAAGCACCCGCCAAGCCCGCCGCCAAGGCGGACAAGGCCCTCGACAACGAACCCGCCCAGTGGATGCGGTTCTCCGAGACCGGCAAGGGCGAGGGAAAGCTCGAGGTGGCGATCGGCACGTATCGCAACGACGCCGGCGTCACCGTCCACCTCGTCGGGGCCGTCCACGTCGGGGACAAGCGGTACTACGCCGACCTGGACAAGCTCTTCGAGTCGTACGACGCCCTGCTGTACGAGATGGTCAAGCCGCGGGGCACCGGGGCCCCGGCCCGCGGGGCGCGCAAGCCCGGCGGGGACGGCATGGTGACGCTCTTCCAGCGGTTCCTGAAGGACGCGCTGGAGCTCGACTTCCAACTCGACGGGGTCGACTACTCGAAGAAGAACTTCGTCCACGCCGACCTCGACGCCGAGGCGTTCGAGCAGATGCAGGCCGAGCGGGGCGAGTCGATCCTCGGGCTGATGCTCCAGCAGATGATCCGCGAACTCGCTAAAGGGGCCGACGGCAAGGCCGACGCCAAGCCCCAACCCGGGCTGCTCGACTTCCTGGCCATCCTCGACGCCCCGGACCGGGCCAAGCAGCTCAAGCTGATCCTCGGTCGGCAGTTCGGCGACATGGAGGCCCAGATCGCCGGGTTCCAGGGCACGGTGCTGGTGACCGAGCGGAACAAGCGGGCGCTGGCCGTGCTGAAGGACACGATCCGGGCGGGGAAGAAGAACATCGGCGTCTTCTACGGAGCGGCCCACATGCCGGACATGGAGAGCCGGCTGGCCCTCATGGGGTTCAAGCGTGTCGGGCTGGAGTACAAGGTGGCTTGGGACATCTCCGACCGCCCGGCCGCCAAGGCCGACGACACCCCAGCCAAGGCCCCCGACGACGCCCCGCCCGCCAAGCCATGAACCGCGAGATCGCACCCTCGGCCGGGCGGTGCCGCGGGCCAAGCCATCGATCCTCTCGTCTCGCCCCTCCCGCTGGCTCGGCACACCGTCCGGCCCGCCCGCGCCATATCGGTGGCTTCGTTTCGCAATCCGTGATCGTGGCCCCGCGTCGCCTTTCCCGGCCGGCGAACCGTAGGGTGGGTTCGTTCCGACAACTGGGTGG
>JAQGHJ010000713.1 GCA_028288905.1 Phycisphaerales bacterium
CCGCCGTCGTGGCGGCCGCCGCCGGCTGGGGGTCGGCGGCCCGGAGGCGCAGCGTCGCCACCGTCACGGCGACGGCGGCGAGCACGATGGTGAGGCCGGTCAACGACGATCGATTTGGTGCGCGGAACATAATGAGACTCCTGGTTCAGTGTTACCTGCTCGGACACCGGCCCGACTCGCAAAGGCGGCCCGTGCGGGGGTCGCCGGTTCGGCGAGCCCCTTCGGTCACGCGACCGTCTGTTCGGGGCGGTCGATCTGCTCCCAGCGGCCGCCGGTCATCGTCGCCCGCTGGTCGTCGGCGGCCAGCAACTCGTGCGGGTAGCCGGCCGGAGTTGCGCTGACCGCGTCCAACCGGCGGACGTGGTCGGCGGACAGCTTCAGCGCAGCCGCGGCCAAGTTATCGTCGAGCTGCGCCCGGGTCCGGGGCCCTAAAACCGGCAACACGCCCTTCCCGCTCACCCACGCAATCGCCACCCGGCCGGGCGTGGACCGGACCTCGTCGGCGACGGCCACGAGCGCGTCGAGGACCGGGCCGTGCCGGGCCGGGTCGTCGTGCAGCACGCTCGCCTTCAGGTCGGTCGCCCGGCCCCGCTCGCCGTTGCGGTACTTGCCGGTCAGCAGCCCGCCGGCCATCGGGGACCAGCCCATCACGCCCAGCCCGAGCCCGTCCGCCATCGGAAGCAGCTCCCGCTCGGTGGTCCGCTGCAGCAGGCTGTACTCGACCTGGATCGCGGCGACCGGCACCCACCCGCGGAGGTCGGCCGTGACGGCGGCGGCGGCCACCCGCCACGCCGGGAAGTTCGACAGCCCGGCGTACACGACCTTGCCGGCCCGGACGAGGTCGTCGAGCCCGCGGGCGACCTCGGCGGCGGGCGTCACCCCGTCGTGCATGTGTGCGAAGTACAGGTCGATCCGGTCCGTCCCGAGCCGCCGCAGGCTCGCCTCCACCGCCTGGACCATCGCCTTGCGGCTGTCGCCGACGGCGGCCAGGGCCGGGCTCGGCCCCGCCCCGCGGCCGAACTTCGACGCGATCACGAACCCGTCCCGGTCCGGCCCGGCGAACGCGCCGACCAGCCGCTCGGACTCGCCGAACTGATAGTTGTCCGCCGTGTCGATGAAGTTCCCGCCCGCCTCGGCGTAGCCCTGCAAGATCCGCCGGGCCTCGTCCGGGTCGGCCCCGTAGCCCCACGCCCGGCCGAGCATCCCGGTGCCCAGGGCCAGTTCCGAAACCCGCAGGCCGGTCCGCCGCCCGAGAAGACGGTATCGCATGACGAAGTGCTTTCGCGTCGGGACCGTGGCCCGGGCGGCGCGTCGTCCGTTCGACCGAACGGCCCGCGTCACCTACGCTCACGATCGACCGCCGCACGGTACGGGGCGCGGGCCGGGGGCCCCATCTCCCGTCCGCCGCACTTCTGGTCCGAAACGCCAGGTGACGGTGGCCCCAGTCATGGACCTGCTCTCCGACATCGTCGGCCTGCTCCGGACGACCGGCCAGTTGTACGGCCGGCTGGAGTTCACTGCCCCGTGGGGCTTCGAGTTCCCGGGCGGGAAGGGGATCTGCCTGATCGTGACGCGAGGGGAGTGCTATCTGGGTGCGGACGACGACGTGCCGCTCGTGCCGCTGGCCGGCGGCGACTTCATCTTCCTTCCCGCGCCGGCGCGGTACGTGTTGCGGGACGCCCCAGGCACGCCCGTGCGGCCGGTGACCGACGTGATGTCGGCGGCCGAGTTCCACCGGCGGCGGCTGATCTCGCACGGCGGCGGAGGGGCCCCGACCGCGCTGATCGCCGGGTGCTTCACGTTCGCGTCGCCCGAGAGCGGGCTGCTCGTCGGGCACCTGCCGCCGGTACTGCGGGTGCCGGCCGCCGGCGGGCACGCAGGGCCGTGGTTCCGGTCCACGCTCGACTTTATCGCCGCCGAGACGGCGGCGGACGGGCCAGGGTCGACGGCGATCGTCGACCGGCTCGCCGAGGTGCTGTTGGTCCAGGCCCTGCGGGCGTGGGCCGACACCGCCGGCGCCGCGGCCGACCCGAGTTGGCTCCGGGCGCTGACCGACCCGGAGGTCGGGGCGGCCCTGCGACTGATGCACGCCGACCCGGGCCGGCCCTGGACCGTGCCGGCGCTGGCCGACGAGGTGGCGATGTCCCGGTCGGCGTTCGCCGCCCGGTTCCGCTCGCTGGTCGGCGAGGCCCCGCTCGACCACCTGACCCAGTGGCGGATGGTCCGGGCCGCCGGCCTGCTGCGGTCCGCCCGCCGGCGATGGCGGCCGTCGCCGCGGCCGTCGGGTACGAGAGCGAAGCGTCGTTCGGCAAGGCGTTCCGCCGGGTCATGGGCGTGTCCCCGGGCCGGTACCGGCGGGGCGACGGGGCGGGGGCAATGCGGAAGGCGGGAGCCGGCACGTAGGGTCCGCCTGGCCGGGCGCGAGCGGCGGGGAACCCGCGCCCGGCGCCGCGTTCTTGATATCGCCGGCCGCGACGTCCCGAGCCCGCCGAGGCGGACCCCGAAAGATTACGCCCTCACGAGCTTCGCCACCACGTCCCCGAGTTGGCTCGTGTTCGCCGTCCCGCCGAGATCGCGCGTGTGGTTCGCCTTGTCGGCCGCCACGGTCCTGCACGCGGCGTTCACGGCTTTGGCGGCCTCGGGCTGGCCGAGGAAGTCGAGCATCATCGCCACGCTCAGGAACGTCGCGATCGGGTTGGCGTACCCCTTGCCGGCGATGTCCGGGGCGCTGCCGTGTACCGGCTCGAACATGCTGGCGTGCTTGCGGCTCGGGTTCAAGTTGCCGCTGGCGGCCATCCCCATCCCACCCTGTATCGCGGCCCCCAAGTCGGTGATGATGTCGCCGAACATGTTCGTCGTCACGACCACGTCGTACACCTTCGGCTTGGCCACCATGTACATGCAGCAAGCGTCGACGTGGTGGTAGTCGGTCTCAATGGCCGGATACTCCTTCCTCACCTCTTCGAACGCCCGCATCCACAGGTTGTGGGCGAACCGCAGCACGTTCGTCTTGGCCACCAGCGTGACCTTCTTCCGCCCGTACTGCACCGCGTACTCGAACGCGTAGCGGATCGCCCGCTCGACGCCGTGGCGGGTGGTGACCTCGATCTGGTTGGCCACCTCGTGCGGCGTGCCCTTGTACAGGAACCCGCCGTTCTGGCAGTACAGCCCCTCGGTGTTCTCCCGCACGATCACCATGTCGATGTCGCCGGGCTGGATGTTGGCCAAGGGGGTCGGCACGCCGGGCAGCAGGCGGGTCGGGCGGAGGTTGATGTACTGGTCGAGCTCGAACCGCATCTTCAGCAGGATGTCGGTCTCGATCAGCCCTTGCGGGATCTTGGCGTTCCCGCGCGGGTCGGCCCCGACGGCGCCGAACAGGATCGCGTCGTGCGAGCCGGCCGCCTTCAGGTCCGCCTCCGGCAGCGTGACGCCGGTGGCGAGGTAGTGCTCGGCCCCGTGCGGGAAGTCGGTGGTGGTGTAGGAGAAGCCGAACTTCTCAGAGGCGGCCTTGAGGACCTTCAGGCCCTCGGGAATCACCTCTTTGCCGACGCCGTCGCCGGGCATGACCGCAATGTTCATTGTCGTGAGCCTCTGTCGTCGTTGTGAAGGCCGGGGCGGTCCGGGACTGCTGCGGAGCGGCCCAATCGGCCGGCCCCAGGAAAAAGATGAGCCCGCCTCACCCGCGCTTCATGTTCCACTCATCCGGCCGCGAGAAGATCATCAAGGTTAACGGAGGACATGATGAGTGCAACCTGGAAGAGCGTTCGCCCCGCGATGATCCGACACCCCGGCTCAACCGATAACGGGCGGTGGCGCCGCGAGCCCACGCCGGCCCCCCGGCCCGGGCAACAAGACCGACCCCGTAAGCCGCGATGACGACTGGGTGCCCGCTGTGCGCGGGTACGGCACAGGCCGGTACCGTCGGGCCGTCCAGCCCCGATACCCCCTCCCTCGATCTCGCACCCGGAGGACCGCCATGCCCCGCGGCGACAAGTCGGCCTACACGGAAAAGCAGAAGCGGAAGGCCGAGCACATTGAGGAAGGGTACGAGACCCGCGGCGTCGCCAAGGGCGAAGCCGAGCGGCGGGCGTGGGCCACCGTGAACAAGCAGGACCACGGCGGCAAACAAAGCGGGTCGGCCCGGGCGAAGAAGGATACGAGATCGACCGCGAAGTCGGCCGCTGGCACCAAAGCCAAGGCCGCTTCCAACTCGAGCCGCGCGAAGCCGGCTAAGCCTGAGGCACCCGCAAAATCGGCAACGAATGAACCTTCCCGTACCGCCAGAGCGAGCAAAGCCAAATCGGACGCATTCAAGAAGCCCCGCACTCGCGCCGCCACGAAGTGATCGCGGCCGGAGTACCGGTAAAGATCGAGGGTTCCGCCGCATCTTCTCGCTAAGTCGACAGCTGCTCGGCCTCAGGCGCGAGCAGCTTTAGAACCCGTTCGGTCAGTTCCTCCAGTGGCGCGTCTCCGGCCACCCACGTCACGCCCGGGAACCGGCGGAACCACTTCATCTGCTTCCGCGCGAGCTGGCGGGTGCCGATTTTGATCTGCTCGACCGCGTCCTCCAGGCTTTGTCGCCCCTCGATGTGCGCGATCAACTCCCGGTACCCGGTCGCCTCGGCCGCCGTGGGCCCGAGTCGGCCGTAGGTCGCGAGCAGGCCCCTCACCTCGTCCACCCACCCGGCCGCCAGCATGGCCTTGGACCGGGCGTTGATTCGACGGTTCAGCGCGTCCTTGTCCCAGCCCAACCCGACCCACGTCGCCGCGTGCCGAGGGGTCGGGTCGGTCCAGTGCGTCTGGAACGACGAGATCGGCCGGCCCGTCAGCTCGAACACCTCCAGGGCGCGGACGAGCCGCTTGTGGTCGTTGACGTGGATGTGCCCCGCCGCCACCGCATCGACCTCGCTCAACCGGGCGTGCAACGATGTGTTCGGCTGCTCCCGGAGCCGGGCGCGGACCGCGTCGTCGGCACCGGGACCGTCGAACAACCCTTCGAACAACGCCTTGTAATAGAGCGGCGTTCCCCCCGTGGCGATAATGGGCACTCCGCGCCGGGCGGCGTCGGCAATGACGGCGTCAGCCTCGGCGACGAACTGAGCAACGGCGAACGGTTGGTCGGGCGTGACCAAGTCGATCGCGTGGTGTCGTACGTCCGCTTGTTCGTCGCCCGTCGGCTTGGCAGTGCCAACGTCCATGCCGCGGTACACTTGCATCGAATCGACGGTCAAAATTTCCCCGCCGACCCGCCGCGCCAGCGAAAGGGCCACGGCGGATTTACCCGACGCCGTCGGCCCCAGGATCACGCTAATTGCCCCGACGTGTACCACTTCGAACGCTCCACTTGTTTCCCCAATGTAACAACCGGATTTTTTTACGGGCTTGAGCCGACGGTTCGGTGTCGCACGCTATGCGGTTAGGGTAATCCGTGTATTGTCAACCCGGTTTTGTATGGGAGGAATGCTGTCGATGGGGTAAGGTAAGTCACGTCGCTACGACGTAATTCGCAATGTAATGACATCCGAGACGTGCATTACGTTTCTTTGGCTCACCATAACATTGGCGCGGATTTTGACTGACGAGAAGAGGGTGACAGAGACAGGAGTTGCTTGCGCAATCCACAAGCACTCGTGCGACTCTGGCTCTTGAATTGACCTTTCGCCGCGCAGCCAGATTCTTCGGATGTTCTTCATCTGGCGACGCATGCGGCGAACGGGGTTGGTTGAGGTTGGGTTGGTTGGCCAAGGCGGGCCGCCGACGCTTGAGCCGGGTCGCTCGCCGGGAGGCGGCCAGACGCGGGCTTCGGGCACAAACATCCAGCTCGGGCCGTACCGATGTTCGGCACGGCCCAAACGGGTTGAATTTTGGTTCGCCGGGTTACGAACCGGTCTGAATATCCAAGTGCCCCACGAGGGCGGGAGTTAGTTTCATGAAGTCTTCCACTGCCAAGCTTTCTTTGGCCGCCTTAGCTGCCCTCGGCGGCGTGGCCGGTTTCGTCCACGACACGCACGCCGCGGTGGTGATCAACGAGGTGTACGGTGCGGGCGGCGGGCTGACGGCCACCCAAACGTATGCATACAACACCGATTTCTTCGAACTCTATAACAACGGCACCTCCGCCATCGACTTGACCGGGTTATCGCTCCGGTACGCTTCGGCTACCGGTGCTTTCACAACGACTGGTACCACCGGCGTCGGCGTGCTGCCGGCGTTCAGCCTCGCACCCGGCCAGTTCTTTCTTGTTTCCGGCTTGACCTCAACCACGTATGTAGGCCCTGCGTTGCCCGCAGTGGACGCGACGAGCAACATTTCCGCCAGCGGCACTGCCGGCAAAGTCGCTCTGTACGCCTCGGACGGCACTACCGTCCTCGACCTGGTAGCGTACGGGTCCACCACGACGGGTTTCGAAGGGTTGGGCGCGGCTCCGACGCTGACGAACACCTCCTCGGTGTTCCGGACGGTCACCGGCGTGGACACCAACAACAACAACCTCGACTTCTCCACGGGCACCCCCACACCCCAAGGCGTGCCGGAGCCTACGAGCCTCGGCCTCGCGGCCGTTGGATCGGCTCTTCTCCTCCGTCGTCGCCGTCACGGGTGAGGTTGGGTAGACGAGTTCGGCCCGCACTACTCAGGTGCTGGACGGTTGAAATTGGCCGGGGCGACGAGATGAGAATCTCGTCGCCCCGGCTCGTTTCCATGATGGCCGACGCTGGTCGCTGCGGCGCCTATCGGTCGGGCTGGCGTGTGCGATGACGATCTCGGGTTCGACTTCCCGGGGACGGCGTGACGCGTTCCGCCAGCCGTTCCGCCCGCCGCAACGTGAACCAAGCTCGCCTCCTTCGGGACCCTACCTATGCCGTCCGCCAACGATTGGGTTGATCGAGGCTTGGTCGCCCACCAAGCTGGCCAGGCCAAAGCCGCGGCCATGGCCTACCGGGAGGCACTGGAGGTCGATCCCGATCATCCCGATGCTCTGAACCTGCTCGGCGTGCTGGCCCATCAGGCGGGCGATCACGAGGAGGCGGTCCGGCTGATCGGGCGCGCGGTCCTGGCCGATCCGACGGCGGCAGATTTCTACGCTAATTTAGCCGAGGCGCATCGTGCCGCCGGTGCCCCGGCGCTGGCGATCAAAGCGTATTCCCGATCCGCCCACCTGGACGGCGGGAACGCCGCCGTCTGGGCGAACTTGGCGATGCTGTTGCACCGGGCCATGCGGTTCGCCGAGGCCGTCGGTGCCTGGAAGCATGCGGTCGAGATTGAGCCCGGGTCCGCTGACTATCAGAACAACTACGGCCTGTCGCTGTCACAAGCCGGGCGGACTGGGGAGGCGTTCGGCCCGTTCCGGCAGGCGCTGTCGCTGCGGCCAGACTTCCCGGCGGCGATCGAAAACTGGGCGGAGGCGTGCGTTCGCGGCGGTCGGCCCGACGACGCCGTGTCGGCCGCCCGTCGCCTAGTGGACCTGCGGCCCGCCGACGCCGGGTGCTGGGTGTATTTTGCCGCCGTCTGCAACGATGCCGACCGCCCGCACGACGCGATCGACGCCTGTCGGGAGGCGATCAAGCTACAGCCCGACCGGGCCGAGGCCCACTTCGTCTTGGGGCAAAGTCTGGCGAGGATGGGCGAGTCGGCCGGCGCGGCCGTGGCGTATGCCAAGGTGACTGACCTGCGGCCCGACGCGGCCGGCGGGCACGCCAACTTGGGCCTGGCGGCGATGGCGGTCGGCCAGATGGGCGCCGCGGCCGAGGCGCTCCGGGAAGCGACAGAAGTGGACCCGAATTATCCGGAAGCGTGGTTCAACCTGGCAGTCGTCCACGAGCGCTTGTCGCAGTACGACAAGGCGATCGAGTACGCCGAACGGGCTCGGGCGCTGCGGCCGGGGTGGGCGGAGGCGAGTTGCATGATCGCCAACCTGCACATGTACCAGGGCCGCCACGCCGCGGCCGAATCTGAGTACAAGCGGGCGTTGGACGAGCGCCCGCAACACCCGCCCGCGCTGGTGGGGTTGGGCAACGTACACGTCGAGCGAGGCGATCACCGCACCGCCGGTGCCTACCTCCGTAGCGCGATCGAATCCAACCCTCTCGACCCCGTCGCACACAGCGTCATGTTGATGTCGATGGTGGCCGGCGGCGGGTTCACGCCAGCCGACGTCTTCGCCCAGCACCTCGAGTTCGGCCGCCGGTTCGACCGGCCGGCCGAGCCCCACGCGAACGACCGGAATCCGGCCCGCCGGCTTCGGGTCGGATACCTGTCGCCGGACCTCCGGGCCCACTCGGTCTCTTTCTTCCTCAGCGGCGTCCTCACGCGTCACGACCACGCGAAGTTCGAGATCGTCGCGTACGACGACACGACCAAGCCCGACACCGTATCGAGGTGGATGCGGACGCTCTGCGACGGGTGGCACCGGGTCACGGGCATGACCAACGAACAGGTGGCCGCGCTGATCCGCGACCACGAGATCGACATCCTCGTCGACCTGACCGGCCACACGGCGAACAACCGGCTGCCGTTGTTCGCGGCTAAGCCGGCCCCGGTACAGGTCAGCTACATCGGCTACCCGGCCACGTCGGGCCTACGGGCGATCGACTACCGGTTCACCGACGCCCTGGCCGACCCGCCGGGCCTGACCGAGGAACAGCACTCGGAGAAGCTCGTGCGGCTGGGGCGGTCGTTCCTGGCCTACTCGCCGCCCCAGGAGCCCGACGTCACCCCGCTGCCGGCCCTGTCGGCTGGGCACGTCACGTTCGCGTCGTTCAACAACACGACCAAGATCCACCGCGAGGTGTTGGCGCTCTGGGCGCGGGTGCTGCACGCGGTCCCCGGCTCCCGCCTCGTCCTCAAGGCGAACGGCCTGGCCGACGAGGCGCTCCGCGCCCGGATGACGGCCACGTTCGCCGAGCTCGGCATCGCCGCCGGCCGACTGGAATGTCTGGCGCGGACGCGCACGCTCGGGGAACACCTGGACGTCTACGGCCGCTGCGACATCGCGCTCGACCCGTTCCCGTACAACGGAACGACGACCACGTGCGAGGCGATGTGGATGGGCGTCCCGGTCGTCACGCTGGCCGGCCGTACGCACGCCGGCCGCGTCGGCGTCAGCCTGCTGACTAACGTCGGGCTGCCCGATTGGGTCGCCGAGACGGCCGACGAGTACGTCGCGGTCGCGGCGCGGATGGCCGCCGACCTTCCGCGGCTGGCGGCGCTGCGGGCCGGCCTGCGGGAGCAGATGCGGGCGTCGCCGGTGATGGACGCGGCGGACGTCACGTCCCACATCGAGGAGGCCTACCGCACGATGTGGCAGGACTATTGCCGGGCGGCGGGACCGGCCCCGGCCGCGACGCCGTCCGCTCCGGTGCCGGTAACCTTCGATGACGCCGCCGCAGCACCGTCGCTGCTGGTCGAGGGCTGGCGGTCCGTCGCGCACTCGTACGCCCTGGTCAACCAGCACCAGTGCGGCGAGTTGGCCAAGCGCCCCGGGTTGGTGCTCTACCACCACGACGCCACGTGGCTCGACGGCGTGGCCGCCCCCAGGGCCCTCGGCCTGCTGTCGGCGGCTGAAGAGCGGGTGGTCGCCGGTTTGCCCGACCGGCCCGCCGGCCGTGGCGTCGACGTAGCGTACCGAATCTGCTACCCGCCGGACACGGCACCCAACCCGGCCGCGCGGCGGACGTTCGTCTTCGTCACGAGCGAGTTCCTCGGCCAATTTCCTCCGCTGCCGCGCTCCTTGGCCGTGGATTTCGTCACCTCATCGGAGTGGTCCCGGGCCGGGCTGCTCCGCGCCGGGGCCGACCCGGCCCGGGTCCACGTAGTGCCCATCGGGGTGGACACGGCGGTCTTTCGCCCGCGGCCGGCCGCCGATCGAGAGGCGGCCCGCCGCCGACACGGGTTGGGCGACGGGTTCGTGTACCTCCACGTCGGGGCGATGACGCTGAACAAGAACGTCGGCGCCGTCCTACGGGCGTTCGCCCGAGTGAGCGCGGGCGACCCGTCCGCCGTCCTGCTGCTCAAGGGCTCCGATGCGATGTACCGGAGCAGCCAACTGCTCGCCGAGGCCCTGTCGGGGGTCGATCCGTCCGACCTGCAACGGGTGCAGCAGCGGACCCGGTACGTCGGCGGCACCCTGACCGGCGACGAGATGGCCGCCTTGTACGCCGCGGCCGACTGCTACGTCACGCCGTACAAGGGCGAAGCGTTCAACATGCCGGCCCTGGAGGCCGTCGCGTGCGGGCTGCCGGTGATCGCTACAGCCGGCGGGCCGACTGACGCGTTCGGCGACGACTCCGTGGTTCGCCGCATCCGGTCGACGATCGTCGGCGTCGTGGCGGACGGCCGGCCTTGCCAAGCGCTCGAGCCCGACGAGGCCCACCTGCTTGAACTCATGCGACAGGCGGCCGTCGACCCGGGTTGGGCCGCCTCCGCCCGGGAGGCGGGGCCGGCATTCGCCCGCAACCACTTCGCGTGGCCCGTGGTCGTCGACCAGCTGCTGGGCGTGCTCGGATTGGCGAAATGAC
>JAQGHJ010000281.1 GCA_028288905.1 Phycisphaerales bacterium
CTAGAGCGGGCCGCTCAAATCGGCCCGCCTGTCGGCACGGCCGGCACAGCCAGTCCGACGCAGCGCCCAACACTGCTACCCGTCGGCCGCCGTCAGGCCACGGCCGGCAGGAACCCCAGGCACTCCAGCATCGCCGCCGCCCCCGGGTCGGTGTCGGCCTTGGCGCTGACCTCGAACAGCTCCTGCGGGGCGTGCGTGTAATCCAGGGCGATCGTCGCGATCGGGTAGGCCTCGGCCAGCACCTCTTCGAGCGCGGGGCGGACGGCGGCGAACGTCTCCGGGGTGTTGGGGCCGTTGAGCCGGTCGTTGATCCGGAACAACAGTTCGCGGGTGCTGAATTTGACCCGGCCGGCGAGCGTTGGGTGCTGCTCCAACTGGTGGGCGATCTCCAGCGTGTACCGCAGTGCGGACCGCAGGCGGTTTTTCAGATCTCCCGGCAGCGGCTGCTTGCGGACGTACATCAGCCCCGGCCGGCCGAGGCCGTGGTCGAGGTGAATGTTCGCCTCGTGCGTGACCAGCAGCGACCCGGGGCCGTCCGGGACGTGCTCGTAGTCGGTCACGTCGATCGGCATGTGGTCGGGGACCGACTTCCGCTGGATCAACGAGTGGAACACCGGCACGATCTCGCCGGGCTTCAGGGCGGTCGGGTCAGCGAGGAAGAGCTTGAAGACGAGCTTGGAGGAGTCCATTGGGGCGGGAAGGTTGGTCGGAGGTTGTGAGTCGGGGTCGGGTTGATGAGGGGCGAGGCGGGAGTGCTGGGTCGGCACCTCTTGCCCCCTCTCCCGGTACTCCGGGAGAGGGCTGGGGTGAGGGTTTTATGGCGCGGTGGACGCGGGTTGTAAGTCTATGCCGCCGTCGCGCGAACCCTCACCCTAACCCTCTCCCGGAATACCGGGAGAGGGGACCAGAGGCTGACCGTCGGCTGTGACCGCGGTGGCGCGCCGCCGGTCACGCGTCGGCCGACGCGCCGGCGGGGCTCAGCACGTCCGGCGTGCCGGCGGCCGGCTTCAGGCCGTCCTTGGCGATCGTCGGCGGGACGGCGGCGACGTTCGCCACGCTCAGGCTCGCCCGCCACTTCGCGTGCGCCTGGTGGGCGGCGTCGATGAACAGGTTCGCCTCCTCCACCAGCTTGGCGGCCGTGTCGCGGGTGTACCGCACGTCCGGGCCGTCGGCGTGCCGGGCGAACAGGTAGTTGGCGAACTGCCCGTGGTGCTGGGCGTGCCAGAACAGCTTCGGCTCCACGAACCGCGCCCGGAACTCGCCCACGATCGCGTCCGGCGTGTTCGGCACGTCCAGGAACTGCAGCTGCACCAGCGTCTTGGCCGCCGTCAGCATCGCGTCGTACGCCAGCGCCTCGGCCTTCTTGTAGTGCCCGTCGTCCAGCAGCAACTGGGCCTCGAACGCCTTGCTCTCGGCGTCCGTGAACCCGAAGTCGCTCAGCGACACGACCTCACCCGCGCACTCGCCGACCCCGAGGTCGCCGATCGTGAACTCCCGCGGGTCGCCCCAGTCGCTGTAGTACTCCGGCGCGACCTGGTGCGGCGGGACCTTCGTCAGGTCGTCCAGCATCGCCTTGAGGTCCTTCTTGCCGACCCGGGCGCAGAACGCCTGGAACGACTCGGGCCCCTGCCGCTCGCGGACGTACCGGTCGGTCAGCCGGTCGACGACGTCCGGGATCCGCCGGCTCGGGACCGACCCGATCGCCAGCGCGTAGCTCCCGCCGTTCTCCCGCCACTTGCCGCCGATCATCACCTGGAAGTGCGGGACCGTGTACCCGCCGACGTTCCGGCTGTTCCCGTAGAACCCGAGGTCGGCGACGTGGTGTTGGCCGCACGAGTTGAAGCAGCCGGACACCTTGATCCGCAGCCCCTGGACGGCCGCGTCGAGGTTCGCCGCCTTCTCGGCCAGCCGAGTCCGCAACTCGCCGGCGAGGCCGCGGCTGCTGGCGATGCCGAGCTTGCACGTGTCGGTGCCGGGGCAGCTCGTCACATCGACGATCGTGCCGGCGCCGCCGAGCCCCAGGCCGATCCGCTTCAGCTCCTCGTACAGCGCCGGCACCTTGTTCTCCGGCACCCACCGCAGCACGACGTTCTGCTCGACCGTCAGCCGGGCGTGGTCGGACGCGTACCGGTGCGTCACGTCCGCCAGCTTCCGCATCTGGTCGCTCGACAGGTCGCCGAGCGGCAGGTGGACGGTGACGGTCGCGAACCCGCTCTGCCGCTGGCGGTAGACGTTGGTGGCGGCCCAGCCGTCGTACCCGTCGGGCCGCTTGGCCCCGTTCAGCTGCACGCCGGCGAAGGCCGGCTTCTCCTCGAACTTCGGGATCTCGTCGAAGTACCGCCGCCAGGACGGGTCCTCCGGCATGCTCGCCAGCTCGGCGTGGACGAGCTTCTTGAACTCCTCGATCCCGAGCTTCTGGATCAGGAACTTGACCCGCGCCTTGTTCCGGTTCTTCTTCTCGCCGAGGCGGGCGAACACCCGCCCGACCGCCCGGCTGTACGGCAGCAACTCCTCCTCCGGCAGGAACTCTTCAACGAGCTTCGCCTGGTGCGGGACCGCGCCGAGCCCGCCGCCGATGTACAGCTCGAACCCGCGCTTCGTCACCCCGTCGACTACCTTGGTCACGCCGATGCCGCCGAGGTCGTGCATGCTCACGAGCGCGCACGCCTCGTGCTTGCACCCGCTGAACGCGATCTTGAACTTCCGGCCGAAGTCCTGGGTGTCCGGGTGGCCGAGCAGGTAGAACGCGATGGCCTTGGCGTACGGCGTGACGTCGAAGCTCTCGGTGTGGCAGACGCCGGCCAGCGGGCAGGCGGTGACGTTGCGGACGGAGTTGCCGCACGCCTCCTTGGTCGTGATGCCGACGGCAGCCAGCCGGCGGAAGAGGCTCGGGGCGTCCTCGATGTGGGTGTAGTGGAGCTGGATGTCCTGCCGAGTCGTGACGTGGCAGATGCTGTCCGAGTACTCCTCGGCCAGGTCGGCCATCACGCGCATCTGCTCGGGGTTCATCCCGCCGAACGGGATCTTGATCCGGGTCATGCCCGGGGCGTCCCACAGCGTCTCCGGGCCCTTGGTGGACGGGGTCGGGTAGACGAGCGTCTGGGAGGCGATGCCGTCGTGCCGCTTGCCGTTGTCGTACCGCTGGCCGTACGTGCCGCGGCGGAGGCGGGTCTCGGCGAAGACCTTCTCCTCGATCTTGCCCTGCTTGCGCAGGAGCATCTGGGCCTCGAAGTTGTCGATCTCGCGAGCCCAGTCCTCAGGGAGCTGGCCCTGAAGCACGTCCTTCCACGTCTTGTTCATCGAACGGTCGCTCCTGCGGCCCTCGCGCTCAATCGGCGGGCGGGGCCAGACCCACGCTGCTCTGGCGAAGCGGCGATTGTCGTGCGGGCGGGCAGGGTAAGTAACACCGGCCGGCCGCGCGGGGGGACAGATTAGGGTTTCGGGCCGCGCGATGCCACAGCAATTTGTACCGTGGACGGCGGGGCTCGAAGGTCGCCTAACGCACGACGGGACGATAGGGATTTGGCGGTCGGAAATCTAGGAGAAACGGGCGTGGCCGTCCCGGTGCAAGCGATGGGGGCGGGCGGACTGCGAAGGCGTCGATAATCGGGCGTGCTGCACCACTGAGCCGCCGGA
>JAQGHJ010000337.1 GCA_028288905.1 Phycisphaerales bacterium
GACGCCGTCCTTGGTGATCCGCGGCGTGCCGAACGACTTCTGGAGGATCACGTTCCGCCCGCGGGGCCCGAGCGTCGCCTTGACGGCCCGGGCCAGCTGCGCCATCCCGCTGAACAGCTCGGCGCGGGCGTCGGTCGTGTACTTCATCTGCTTGGCGGCCATATCAAACCCTCGATTGTCGAATGTGGATTGTCGAACGCGGACGGTCGCGCGGGGATCTGCCGACTGTGGCAACGGTCAACGCTCGACCGTCCACAATCGACATTCGACGTTCATTCCAAGACGCCCAGGATGTCCGACTCCCGCAGGATCACGAGCTTCTCGCCCTCGACCTCGACCTCGGTGCCCGAGTACTTGCCGTAGTACACGACGTCGGCCACCTTCACGCCCGGGGCGATCCGCTTGCCGTTGTCGTCCAGCTTGCCCGGGCCGGCCGCGATCACCGTGCCCTTGGTCGGCTTCTCCTTGGCCGCGTCCGGGAGGTACAGCCCGCTGGCCGTCTTCTCCTCGGCCTCGGTCTGCTTCACGATCACGCGGTCCGCCAGCGGCTTGAGCTTCACTGCCATGGTTGGTTGTTCCTTCGTGCGGCGGGCGCGGCCCGCCGGTCTTGGTCTTCGTTGTCTTCGTAGCCCCTGCAGGGTGTGCTCCGGCACACCGTCCCCTCGGCGGCGGCCGACTCACATCATGTCGTCCATGCCACCCATGCCGCCCATCCCACCCATGCCGCCGTGATCGTGCCCGCCGCCGCCGGCCGGCTCGGCCTGGGGCTTCTCGACGATGATGCAGTCGGTCGTCAGCAGCAGGATCGCCACCTCGGCCGCGTTCTGCAGGGCCGTACGCTCGACCTTCGCCGGCGTGATGATCCCGGCCTTGACGACGTCGACGTACTCGCCGGTCAGGGCGTTGAACCCGGCGTTCCCGGTCGACTCCGCCACCTTGCGGACGACGACGCTGCCGCTGAACCCGGCGTTCTCGGCGATCTGCCGGAGCGGGGCCGTGATCGCCAGCTTGACGATCCGCACGCCGACCGCCTCGTCCCCCTCGGCCACGAGCGTGTCCAGCACCTTGCCGGCCCGGATCAGGGCGACGCCGCCGCCGGCGACCACGCCCTCCTCGACGGCCGCCCGGGTCGCGTGCAGCGCGTCCTCGATGCGGGCCTTCTTCTCCTTCAGCTCGGCCTCGGTGGCCGCCCCGACGTTGATCTGGGCGACGCCCCCGCTCAGCTTCGCCAGCCGCTCCTGCAGCTTCTCCTTGTCGTAGTCGCTCGTCGTGATGCCGATCTCGCTGCGGATCTGGGCGATCCGGGCCTGGATCGCCTCGCTCTCGCCAGCCCCCTCGATCACGACCGTGTTGTCGTTGTCGATCTCGATCTTCTTGGCCGTCCCGAGCTGCTCGAGCTCGACCTTGTCGAGCTCGATCCCCAGGTCCTTCATGATCGCAGTCCCGCCGGTCAGGATCGCCAGGTCCTCGAGCATCGCCTTGCGGCGGTCGCCGTACCCGGGGGCCTTGACGGCCGCGACGTTCAGGATGCCGCGGAGCTTGTTCACCACGAGCGTCGACAGCGCCTCGCCGTCCACGTCCTCGGCGATGATCAGCAGCGGCTTCTTCGCCTTCTGGATCTTCTCCAGCAGCGGCAGCAGCTTGGCAGCCGAGCTGATCTTCTCCTCGTACACGAGGACGAGCGGCTTCTCGAGCTCGACCTTCATCTCGTCCTGGTTCGTGACGAAGTTCGGGCTCAGGAACCCGCGATCGAACTGCATCCCCTCGACCACATTGATGTCGGTCGTCAGGCCCTTGCCCTCCTCGACCGTGATCACGCCGTCCTTGCCGACCTTCTCCATCGCGTCGGCCATGATCTGGCCGATCTCCGGGTCGTTGTTGGCGCTGATCGTGGCGACCGACTGGATGTCGGCCTTGCCGTCGATCTTCTTCGACTGGGACTTGAGGTTCTCGGTGACGGCCGCGACCGCCTTGCGGATGCCGCGGGCGATCGCCATCGCGTCGGTCCCACTGGCCAGCGACCGGTACCCCTCCTTGAAGATCGCCTCGGCCAGCACGGTCGCCGTCGTCGTGCCGTCGCCGGCGACGTCGGACGTCTTGCTGGCGGCCTCCTTGACGAGCTTCGCCCCGATGTTCTCGTACTTGTCGGCGAGCTCGACCTCCTCGGCGACGGTCACGCCGTCCTTGGTGATCGTCGGGCTGCCCCACCCCTTATCGATGACCGCGTTGCGGCCGCGGGGCCCGAGCGTCACCTTCACGGCCCGGGCCAACTTGGACACGCCCTCCAGCAGGGACTTGCGTGCCTCGGCGTCGAACGACAGCATCTTGGCGGCCATGCCACGGCTCCTTTTCAGCGGGTTCGGGTCACGCGGGCGTCTCGGACGCAAGGGTCGCGGACCGGGATTCGTCTCTCGTTGCCAGCTCGTTCCCCCAAAGGGACGCGAACCGACCCTCCGGATGGGACCGACAGCCGCCCCGTCATGGCGGCGGCACTGGAGGGCGTTTAACAACGGGTGTGCCGCGGTGTCGACGATCCCGTACAGGATCGCAACTAGCCGTTTAGAATGAGGTTGTGTCGCCTCTACACTCGACGGCAGGACAGGCTGATAAGGACGGCGACTGTCAGGCTGGCAGCCGCCCATTCGGACGGCACCGGCACGCTTGCCAATGTGGCAGCACGCGAACGAAGTCGCTGCCGCCCGCCGTGGCGACCGGCCGAAGGTCCGTAAGATGCGAGTGATGCACTCGCCTCCCCACCCGTTCCCGTACCGCTTGGCGGCGGTCGACATCGACGACACCCTCACCGGCCCGGACAAGCGGATCGGCCCCGCCAACCGCGCGGCCGTCCGCCGGCTCGTGGCGGCCGGGTGTCGGGTCGTCCTCGCGTCCGGGCGGCGACACGCCAACATGGTGCCGATCGCGGCCTCGCTCGGGCTCGACGACTTCGTCGTCTCGGCCCAGGGTGCGGTCGTCCGCCACGCGTCGACCGGGCAGGTCCTGCACCACGCCCCGCTCGACCGCCCGCTGGCCGAAGAACTGATCGCGCTCGGGTTCGAGACCGGCGTCGGGCTCGTCGTCTTCACCCCGGAAGGGGCGTTCGCCGCGGCCAAAAACGGGTGGACCGAGCGGCTGAACCGCGACACCAGCGGCGACCTCGTCTACGTCAACCGGCTGCCGCCGCCGGGCGTTGAAGTGATCGAGAAAGTGTTGTGGTGCGACAACCCGCGGCGGCTGCTCGGAGAGTTGTTCGAACCGATGACCGCCCGCTACGCCGGACCGGGCGGATTGGCCGACCCTGCGGTGCTGCGGGCGATCGTGACGATCACCGACCCGCACCTGCTCGAGTTCACGTCGCCGCGGGCAACGAAGGCAGCCGGGCTGGCGGCCGTCGCGGCGCACTACGGGGTGGAGCAGGGCCGGGTGCTGGCGTTCGGGGACGGGAACAACGACGTGTCGATGCTGACCTGGGCCGGCCTGGGGGTGGCGATGAGCCACGCGAGCCCCAGCGCCAAGCGGGCGGCCGACCGGGTGACGCAGGCCGGGGATCCCGAGACGAGCTTGGCGAGGGCGATCGACGCGGTGCTGGCGGAGGATGCTTAAGCGGCCGAACCGGCCCGGCCGCGCGCCGTGGCACGAGCGTCCCGCCCGTGCGGTGGCGAGAAAGCCACAGTGCGAAGGATTAGACGCCCCCATTCGCGCTCTCGCCTTGCCCCCTCACCAGCGCATGGGCGAGACGCCCATGCCACGAGAAGCAGCCCTTCGGCCGGGTTACTGCCCGGCCGACCGCACCGACGGCGTCGCCGTCGGCAGTTGGCCGTTCCGCCAGCCGGTGTCCGGCGGGACGTCACTGCTGATCGTGTAGGTCAGGCCCGGCGGGAGCGGGCCGCGGTCCAGCCGCGTCGACCCGACCGCCACCCCGGTCGGTTCGGCCACCCGGACGATCGTCCGCGCCCCGACCGCGACCGGCCCCCACGTCCGCCCCGCGCTGTCCGACACCGTCACCGACCCGGGCCGCTCCATGATGTACGCGAGCGGGGCCGGCCCGCTGGCCAGCGGGACCGATGACGGCCGGGCGGTTGAACCGGCGGCCGGACCGCCCCACGCTTGGATGAACTCCTCGCGGGTCGGGCTCGCGGCGGCGGGGTCGGGCTCGGGTTGAGCGGCGCAACCCGCCACGCCGGAAATGACGACGCACGCAACCCTAACGATCGGACCATGTGAAAGCCGCTCGGGGAACCCACGTTGATGTAGACAGCAGGCAGTGGTAGCCAAGTCGGCCCCTTCCCCCCGTGGCACGGGTTTGCAACCCG
>JAQGHJ010000720.1 GCA_028288905.1 Phycisphaerales bacterium
ACTTTGGTGCGGTCCCCCTGCTTCTGCGCGATGAGTTGATCGACGCTGACGCCGGACTTGATCTCCCCGCCGTTGGACAGGTGCGCCCCGGTCAGCAGGTTGCCCGTCTGGCAGCTGTGGATGCCGCCGACGAGCGCTTCCTGGTTGTACAGCCCGCGGACGAACAGCATCTTCTCCCGCAGCGGCCGCAGCGGCTCCAGCACCTTGCCGACGTCCATCGCCCGGCCCTCGCCCCGGGCCCACCACTCCTTGCTGTGGAACCCGTTGCCGGAGAACAGGCAGGCGAACCGCACCGGGGCGGCCGACCCGCCGGCCGCGTTGCTCGTCCGCTCGTCGCCCCAGACCGGGACGGACTCGAGCCACGGCAGCGCCATCGTGACGCCCAGGCCCCGGAGGAACGTGCGGCGGGACAGCGGGTGGAGCGGCGGGCGGACGGTCATGGCGGGGTCTCCGGAACGGGCGCTCGTCGGCGGCGGGGCGGGCGACGGTGCCCGGCTCGTCCGCTCCTATTTGTCGTCGTCGAACCCGCTGCCGCGGATCGAGCGGAACTGCCGGCTGCGGACAATCTCGACGACGGCGGCCGACAGCCGGCCGTCGTTCCGGCTCAGCGAGGCGACCACGTCGTCCAGCAGCAGCTCGTCGGACACCGCGACCGCCCTGCCGAGGGCGTAACCGAGCAGCCGGCGGCAGAACAGGCGGACGACCACGTCCCGCTTCTTCGCCAGCAGGTAGTCGCGCAGCCCGTCGATGCCGTCAAACTCGGTCCCGTCCTTCAGCGTCGCCCGGGCGTCGATCACCAGGCCGGTCGACTCCCGGTCCCGCAGCCGGCCGATCGGGTCGTACCGCTCGAACGCGAATCCGATCGGGTCGATCCGGGCGTGGCAGGTGCGGCACGACGCGACGCTCGTGTGCCGCTCGACCATCTGCCGGGTCGTCGTCCCGCCGGCCCCCTCCTCCTCCGGCAGCCGGGGCACGTCCGCCGGCGGGCGGGGGAGCTTCTCGCCGAGCAGCGTCTCCAGCACCCAGTTGCCCCGCAGCACCGGACTGGTGCGGGACGCGCCGGCCTGCTTCGCCTGCACGCTCGCCAGCCCGAGCACCCCGCCCCGGCCGTACTTCCGCACCCCGTCCACCCGCCGCCATTGCGGCCCGGCTACGCCCGGAATGCCATAGTGGGCGGCGAGCGCGTCGTTCAGGAACGCGTAGTCGGCGTCGAGCACGGCGGAGACGGGCCGGTCGCCCTGGAATAGGTCCTGGAAGAATAGGACCGACTCCTCGTAGATCGCCGCCCGGAGCTTGTCGTCGAACTCGGGGAACAGCTTCTCGCTCTTCTCCTTCAGCTCGTCGAACCCCCGGACGTGAACCCACTGCGCGCCGAACTCGACGCCCAGTGCCCGGACCCGGCCGTCGCGGAGCATCCGCCGGGCTTGGCGGGCCAGCTCGTCCGGGTCGCGCAGCCGACCCGCGGCGGCGGCGGCCCGCAGCTCTTCGTCGGGGAGGCTGGCCCAGAGGAAGTAACTGAGCCGGCCGGCCAGCTCCCAGTCGTCGACCCAGCCCGGCTCCTTGCCGGCCGGGGCCCGCTCGACCCGGAACAAAAACGACGGCGACACCAGTACTCGGGCGAGCACGCCGCGAAACGCGTCCTCGTGCGACGCCCCTTTGGCCCGGAGCGCGCGGTAGAGGCTTGGCAGCGCCGCCCGCTCGTCGGCCGACAGCGGCCGGCGGTACGCCCGGGCCGCCAGGTCGGCCAGCGCGTCCAGCTGCCGCGGAGCGGCGGCCTCCCAAGCCGCGGCGAACGCGTCCGCCCGCGCGCGGAACGCCGGCCGCTGGGCCTCGTAGTACGCGAGCATCGCCTTCGGCTGGTCCTGCGTCACGAACCCGATGAACTGCGGCAGGTACTCGTTCTCGGCCAGCGGCTGGCGGGCGACGAACTTGTGTTCGTCCCACAGCCGATCGACTTGCCGCCGCTGGGCGTCGTCGAGGAACAGCCGGGCGAGCGGCTCGTCCTCGCGGTGGAACATCTTGAGGCACACGACCTCGTCCGTCGGGATCACGGCCGGGAAGCAGACGAACAGCGGGAACGTGCGGCGGAACGCCTCAAGCTGCCCCACCAGCCGCCCGTGCGCTGCTCCGCCGGGGACGGCCAGGACCACACCGCCGTCGGTCAGCTTGCTGGCGGCCGGTTCGTCGCCGGGTCGCGACGGGGCCGTCGACAGCCCGACCTGAATCGCCCGCTCCGGGTCGGTTCCGTCCAGCCTCGCGTCGACGACAAACTCGCGGCCTTGCCACAGCGCGGCGGGGAGCCGCACCTCGATGGTCGAGTCGGCCGGGGCCGCCACGCTCGCGTCATCGAAGCCACCGCCGGCCGGAACCGGGCCGAACCGCTTGGGGTCCAGCCCGTATGGTCGCCCGTCCGTTTGCCGCTTCGGGACGCCGGAGAGGTCCAGTCCTCGCAGCACGACGCTCTCGGCCGATACGAAGCGGTCGTAGAGGATCAGGTCTGGCTTCGCACCCTTCGCCGGCCTCGGTCCGATCAAAAGTGACTGTACTTGCCGAGCCAGTTCGCTGACCTCCGCCCGCCGGGCCGGGTCGGCTGCCGCCTCGCGCCACCGGGCCAGCACCGAGCCGACAGGTACCGCGTCGCCCGACGCCCCCGCCGGCGCGACCGGCCGCGTCGGGCCCCGGACGAACCGCCACACGCCCGCGTTCCCGAGGCGGTCGGCGTGCGGGTTGCCGCTCAGGACGTCGTCGGCCACGTCGCGGGCGAGGTCCCAGGTGCGGCCGGCTGGCCCGGCCTCGGTGGCGGTGAGGGCGATCTCGGTCAGGTCGCAACTGTGGTCGCCGTCTCGCGCATCGACGGCCAAGATCAACTGGTCCCCCCGCACGACCCGGGTCGACATGGCGGGCAGGCTTGCCGCCTCGCCCAGCCCGAGCGTTCCCTCGGCCAGCACGGCCGCCCCGTCCGACCGGCGGCGT
>JAQGHJ010000733.1 GCA_028288905.1 Phycisphaerales bacterium
GGGATGACGTGCGGGCGGAAAAGCCTGCACCACAACGGCATGCGCATCGGCAAGGTCATCGGCCGCGTCACGCTCAGCGCGATCCACGAGTCCCTCGTGGGCGGCCGGTTCCTGATCGTCGAGGTGCAGGACCGGTTCGCCCTGGCCGGCGGGCGGCGGCGGACGAAGGAGTCGGCCGTCGTCTACGACCACATGGGTGCCGGCGACGGCGACCTAATCGCATTCACTGAGAGCGGCGAGGCGACCCGGCCGTTCCACCCGAGGCGCGTCCCGCTTGACGCGTATGCCGCCGCGATCTTGGATACGGCGGTCTTGCAACACGAGATCAAGGAGTGACGAGCGACGCCCGACCGTGAGTGACAGCCTGGAGATGAGCGAACCGTCCGCCCCCCTCCTATCCCTCACGTCCCGGGCGTCAACCGCCACCAACACCATGGCTTACACCGGCAACAACGGCAGCGGCTCCAACGGCGTCAGCGAGTTCAAGCTGAAGGAGCAGATGTGCGAGATCGGCCACCGCATCTGGCTCAAGGGGTTCTGCGCTGGCAACGAGGGCAACCATTCGGTCCGCATCGGGCCCGACCGAGTGCTCTGCACGCCCACGGGCATCAGCAAGGGCTTCCTCAAGCCCGACGACATCTGCACGACCGACATGGAGGGCAAGCAGGTCGCCGGCAAGCGGAAGCGGACGAGCGAGTTGCTGATGCACCTGGCGATCTACAAGAACCGCCCGGACGTGAAGGCCGTCGTCCACAGCCACCCGCCCCACGCGACGGCGTTCGCGATCGCCGGGGTCGAGCTGCCGACCTGCATCCACCCCGAGGCCGAGGTGTTCCTGGGCGTCGTCCGGACGGCCAAGTACGTCACGCCTGGCGACACCCGCCTCGGCGAGTCGCTGCTGCCGTACCTCAAGGACAGCAACACGATCCTGCTGCAAAACCACGGCTCCGTGACGTTCAGCACCAGCCTGGAGGAGGCGTACTACAAGCTGGAGATCGTCGATGCCTACAGCCGCATTTTGATGCTCGCCAAGTCGCTCGGCAGCGTCCGCCCGCTGGACGGGAACGAGATGAAGGAGCTGCTGGAGCTGAAGGTGAAGTTCGGCCTCGACGAGCCGCGGCTGAAGAACGGGGGCGAGGGGTTCAGCTGCTCCAGCGACTTTTTGAGCCGCGTCGGCGGCGAGGTGGCGACGAAGGGCCGGATGCAGACGACCGGCGGCACCGTCGCCGCCCCAAAACCGGCCCTCGGCAAGGAGTCGCCCATGCAGGCCGCCATCGCGTCGATGCTGCCGGCGAACGTGGACGGGGCGGACGTCGAGACGCTGATCCAGACGATCACCGACCAGATCATGGCGACGGCTTCGTAGGGTCCGCCTTGGCGGACGCGGAACGCCTCGCCGCACGAAACTGCCTGTCCCTCGTGGCCCCCTGACCGCTCAAACGTTTCGCGTCCGCCAAGGCGGACCCTACATCATGAAAGTTTCGATCATCGGCGGCGGCGGGCGGGTCGGTTCGGACGCGGCGTTCGCGCTCCAGTGCGCGGGGATCGTGTCCGAGATCCACCTGCTCGACGCCAACGAGAAGATGGCCGAGGGCGAGGCGCTGGACCTGCTCCACGGCACCAGCATCATCGGCGACCAACGGATCTACGCCGGCGGGTACGACCGGGCGGCCGACGCGGACGTCGTCTGCATCACGGCCGGCCTGCGGCGCAAGCCCGACGAGAGCCGGCTCGACCTGATCAACCGGAACGTCTCACTGTTCAAGCAGGTGCTCGACTCGCTGAAGTCGGCCAACCTGAAGAAGGACGCGATCGTCTTCGTCGTCTCCAACCCGGTCGACGTGCTGACCCGATTGGCAATCGATGCCCTGAAGTGGGACCCGGCCCGGGTGATCGGCCTGGGCACGGTGCTGGACACGGCCCGGTTTCGCAGCCTAATCGCGCTGGAGACCGGCCTTCCGGCCAGCCAGATCAAGGCGCTGATCCTCGGCGAGCACGGCGACAGCATGGTGCCGATCTGGAGCACAGCCGAGGCCGGCGGCATCCCGTTGGTCAAGCTGCCGGCGTTCAACGCGACGCAGCAGGGCAAGGTGTTCGAGCGGACGAAGAAGAGCGGGGCCGAGTGCATCAGCCTCAAGGGCGGGGCGGGCCGGGCCGTCGCGCTGAGTATCGCCGAGGTGATCCACCCGATCGCGTTGGACCAGCCGAAGGTGCTGCCGGTCAGCACGCAGCTCGCCGGCGAGTACGGCGTCCGCGGCACCTGCACGAGCGTGCCGACGCTCGTCGGGCGGAAGGGCGTGTTGAAACGGTTCGAGGTCGAGCTGTGGCCGCGGGAGGTGAGTGCACTACAGGCGAGTAGCAAGGCACTGGACGCGACTTGGGCACAGGTGGCCAAGTAGGGTCCGCGCTGCGGACCTTCCGTGATTCAGTCTCGCCCGAGAACGGTCCGCGATGCGGACCCTACCGATGCAAAAGTCCCTCGACCTCAAGCTCGCCAACATCCACCGCGACCCGCACGGGGCGAAAGATTTCATCCTCGCCGACGCGAAGGACGCGGATATGGCCACCGGGCTGGCGGCCACCGGCGTCGACGTTGTCACCGGTAGGCGGCGGTCGCTGGCGGACTACCGGGACCAGATCCGGCAGGTGATCAAGCAGGGGCTAGTCGACATCGTACTGACGTCGGCCAGCACGAACGACCTCCTTTGCGTCCGCGAGCGGCTGTTCGACGCGTCGGCCGTCACGCCGGCTGCCCGGGCGAACGACACGACCGACATCCACCTCCCGGCCGGCGGGACGTACGGGGCCGAGCCGTCCCGCCCGTTCCGCACGGCTACGCTCGACCACATCCAGGCCGGCAAGATCGACCCGACGCCCGCCGAACGGAAGCTGGGGGCGGACCTCGGGCTGTACTCCATCACGCCGAACAACAGTCTGGCGTTCGACTACCCGACGCTGCTGGCCTACAAGGAGTTCCGCGTCGAGGCCGAGCGGGTCGGGTTCCGGCATTTCCTGGAAGTCTTCGACCCCAACGCCTGCGGCGAC
>JAQGHJ010000442.1 GCA_028288905.1 Phycisphaerales bacterium
GGAGAAGGCGCACCACCGCCGAATCAAAATTCGGCACGAAACCTCCGTTGAATGATCGACCTACGTTGATTTGCGGTGCGAGCCGGTAACCAGCCGTTTCGCGCCGCGTCAGGTACAGCAAGGGGGAGAAGGCTTCTTCACCACAGCACCCTGTGAAGCCGCTCGCCCGGATTGAGCAGGCGACACCTTAAAGGCCTCGCCGGATCGTTACCACCCAGAAAGTCCTCCAAAGTGAATTTTCTTTCAAGCCATAGACCCGGATGGACGAATGGACCTGACGGCGGCGTAAGGACCATCAATATAATGGTTTATGGGTAATATCGAACTCGCAATTTGGGCCTTGAGTCTTTGATGTCGGACTGATGGAGACGAAGTGCCACCGTCTGATAAAGGACCTGAAGCGTCTATCTATGAAGTGTGATAGCAGCCGAGTATTGACTGTTGCGACAATTATCTGCCACATGGGCCCGCTTGGCCGCATCGGTGTTGTGATCCACCAGTGGGGCCGAGGACAGGCTGTGGAGGGATTCACATACCGAGGCCGGGGCCCAAGTCGTCCAGCACCATCTCGCTGACGATCTTGCCGGACAGGGTCACCAGCGGCAGGCCGCCACCCGGGTGGGTCGCGCCGCCGGCGAAGAAAAGACCCGACACATCCCGGTCTCGGTTCGGCGGGCGCAGGAACGCGTCCCGGAGGTTGTTGCTGCCGATGCCGTAGATGCTGCCGGCGTTCGCGTTGTAGAGCGACCGCAGGTCGGCCGGCGAGACGTGACGCTCGACCACGATCCGCTTCGAGAGGTCCGTCAGGCCCCAGTCCCGCTCCAGCGATCGGACGATCTGGTCTCGGTACCGCGGGCCCTCCGTCGCCCAGTCAATTGACCCGTCCAGCGGCGGTGCGGACGCCAGGACGAACAGGTTCTCGCACCCGGCCGGGGCCTGCGTGGGATCGGTGCGGGTGGACGCGCACACGTAGATGCACGGGTCGGCCGGCACCGTGCGGGTGTCGAACATGGCGACGACGTCGCTCCGGTAGTCGGCCGGCATGAACTTGTTGTGGTGGGCGAGCTGCGGGTACGTGCCGTCGACGCCGAGCAGCAGGGCGAGGCCCGACCCGCCCGGCTCCAGCCGGTCGAGGGCGCGATCCGCGTACTTGCGGCGGAAGGCGGGGTCGACGAGCGAGCGGTAGCCGTACACGACGTCGGCGTTGCAGACGACGGCGTCCGCCCGCAGTTCCTCGCCAGCCGCCAGCCGCACGCCGACCGCCCGCCCGACCGCCTTGTCCTTCTTCCCCCGGCTCCCGCTCGCCCCCTCGCCCCCTGGCCGATTTCCCGCCGACCGCGGCTCCACCAGCACCCGCTCGACCGCGCACCCAGTCCGGACCTCCACCCCGAGCTCCCGCGCCAGCCCGACGACCGCCTCGGCCAGCCGGTACATGCCGCCCTCGGGGTACCACCCGCCGAAGTGGCGTTCGGCGTGCGGGATGCACGCCAACGTGGCCGGGGCCCGCAGCGGGCTCGCCCCGCTGTACGTGGCGTACTGGTACAGCACCTCCCGCAGCTTCTGGCTCTTGACGTGCCGGTCGACCAGCTTGCTGAACTTCCGGAACATCCCGATCCGGAACGGCGTCGACAGCAGCTTGAGCCCGACCTTGGCGCGGAACAGCGGGTCGCGGGGCTTGTGCGGAGCGGAATCGTTGGGGAGTGAGGCACCGGAAGGCGATGCAATCGCCGTGGTCGCGTCCGGCCCGGCAGCCGTTCGCGGTTTCGCGGCGGAGCGGTTCGCCTTCCCGTTCAGCAGCTGCTCGGGCGCGTTGAAGAGGAACAGCTCGGCGGACAGGTCCCAGATCCGCTTGCCCTCGGCCGCGAACCGGCGGAACCCGTCGGCGTCGTCCGGGGCGACTCGCCTCAGCTCCCGGTCCAGGGCGCCGTCGTCGTTCCGCAGTTCGAACGTCGTGCCGTCCCGCCAGGTGTACCGGGCGATCGGGTCGAGCCGGCGGAGAGTGAGGTGGTCGGACAGCCGGCGGCCGGCGGCTGCGAACAAATCCTCGAACACGAACGGCAGCGTGAGGAGGCTCGGTCCGGTGTCGAACCGGAACGGCCGATCGCCCGGCCGGCCCGGGTGAGGGGCCTCCCACAGGTTCAGCTTCCCGCCGACGCGGTCGTTCTTCTCTAGGAGCGTGACCCGCACGCCGGCGGCCGCCAACCGGACGGCGGCCGACAACCCGCCTAAGCCGCCGCCGATGACGATGACGTGTTTGGACATGCGCGGCGGGATGGTAGGCGGGCGACGGAGGGAGTTCCGCCGGGTCGCCCTCGCGGCGGCCCTCCCGCGCTCACGCCGGCAGCTCGCCGATCTTCACCCGCCCGCCGCTCGCGATCGCCTCGTTGATTTTGTCCATGATGTACATGTCCCGCAGCCCCTCCTCGCCCGGGGTCTGGTGCGGTTTGTCCTCCAGGATCGCCCGGCTGTACGCGTCCATCTCGGCCTTGAAGTGGTCGACCGGCGCGACCTGCACCCGCGACCGCTCCTTGCCCTTCGTCACGTACAGCTCTTGGCCGCGATAGCCGAACGCGTTCATCAGCTCCAGCGTCCCGTTCGAGCACGAGACGGTGAACGCCCGGCTCTCCTGCGACCCGAACCCGCACGAGCAGGTGGCCAGCACGCCGGACGGGAACCGGGTCAGCCACGTCACGCCCTCCGGGACCTCGGCGAATCGCGGGTCGTCCGTCGGCTGGTGCTGCATCGCCGACACGTCCACCGGCTCCTCGCCGCTGAGGTACCGAATGGCTTGGAGGCAGTAGATGCCGACGTCCCCGAGCGGGCCGCCGCCGGTCGATTTGCTGAGCCGGATGTTCGGGGCGTTGGTGACTTGGAGGTTGTGTGCCTCGATCGCCCGAATTTTCCCGAGCTGCCCGCTCCGGAGGATCTCGACGCACTTGGTGTTGAACGGCTCGTACCGCAGCCGGTACGCGACCATCAGCCGTCGCTGCGCGTCCTTCGCCGCCTTGATCATGTCGCGGGCCTGGTCGAGCTGGCCCGGGCCGGTCATCGGCTTCTC
>JAQGHJ010000446.1 GCA_028288905.1 Phycisphaerales bacterium
CCGTGCTGGCCGCCTGCCCGGCGGTCCTGGCGCGGCCGCTCCCGGCCCTCGGTCAGGCCGCCCCGGCCGACCCGTTCGCCCCGGCAGTGGGGGCCGCCACCACCCCCACGGTCGACCTCGGGCCCGGCCCGGCCGAGCTCAAGGGCCGGCGGGTCGAGTCGGTCCTCGTCCGCGGCAACACCCAGGTCTCGACCGCCGTCATCCGTAACCTGATCCGCACCCGGGCCGGCGACCCGTACGACCCGGCCACCGTGACCGAGGACTACCAGCGGGTGTACGGGCTCAAGAAGTTCGCGAACGTCGAGGCCAAGGCCGAGCCGACCGCCGCCGGCGGCGTGAACGTCGTGTTCGTCGTCACGGAGCAGAGCCAGGTCCGCGGCATCCGGTTCCGCGGGGCCAACCGGATCGACGACGCCACCCTCCGCAAGACGATCGAGCTGCGGGACGGCGAGGCGATCGACTCGTTCCGCATCGCGCTGGCCCGGTCGGCCGTCGAGTCGGCGTACAAGGACGCGAACTACCCGCTCGTCCACGTCACGGTCGACGAGGACGTGCTGGCGAAGGACGGGGTCGTCCAGTTCGACGTGGTGGAGGGGCCGCAGGTCCGGGTCCGCAAGATCAACTTCAAGGGGGCCAAGAGCTTCACCGGCGACAAGCTCAACGACCAGATCAAGTCCGGCACCTACCTGTTCATCTTCAAGCCCGGCAAGTACAGCCCGGAGCAGGTCGAGGAGGACGTGGCCGCCCTCCGGCGGTTCTACGAGGGCAAGGGGTTCTTCGACGTGCGGGTCGGCCGCAAGCTGGTCTGGTCCCCGGACCTGACCGAGCTGCAGATCGACTTCGTGATCGAGGAGGGGCCGCGGTACACGGTCGAGAAGGTGACGTTCCAGCGGATCAGCGGCGAGGCCGTCGGGCCGGCCGCCGCCCTCGGCGTCCCCGAGGCCGACCTGCGGACGAAGCTGAAGCTGGTCGAGGGCGTCGCGTACGACGGCGACCTGCTCCAGCGGGACGTCCGGGAGATCGTCCGGGCCTACAGCAAAAAGTTCGGGTACATCTACTTCCCCGGCGGCACCGACCCCGACTACCTGCGGGTCGAGCACAAGACGGTCTACCGCACGCAGCCGGGCAAGCTGGAACTGGTCTATCAGGTACACGAGGGCAAGGAGTTCCGGATCGGGAACATCTTCGTCAAGGGGAACAACAAGAGCCAGGACAAGCTGGTCACCCGCGAGTTCCGCGAACTGGTCCCCGGGGAGCGGTTCAACAGCGCCGAGCTGCAGGACGCGGCCGAGCGGCTCCGGCGGCTGCCGTTCTTCGGGACGGTCGCCGTCACCCCGGTCGGGGACGAGCCGGGCGTCCGGGACCTGCTCGTCGAGGTGACCGAGCAGCGGACCGCGTCGTTCAACGTCGGGGCGGGCGTGAACTCGAACGGCGGCGTCGGCGGGAACATCACGTACGAGCAGCGGAACTTCGACATCGGCAACTGGCCGGCCGGGGTCGGCGACCTGTTCACCGAGCGGTCGTTCACCGGGGCCGGCCAGACGTTCCGGGCGAGCTTTGAGCCGGGCACCCGCCAGACGAGCGCGTACCTGCGGTTCAGCGAGCCGTACCTGTTCGACCAGCCGTACGGGTTCTCCAACGAGCTGTACCTGCGGACCCGGATCCGCGAGGGGTACGACGACCGCCGGATCGGGGACACGGCCACGTTCAGCCACCGGTTCACGTACGAGACGAGCGCGGCGATCGGGCTCCGCGGCGAGCAGGTGAAGATCCACCACATCGAGGATCGGGCGCTGCGGGCGCAGGAGATCCTCGAGGGCGAGGGCAAGTCGACGCTGACGAGCGTGTCGGCCACCCTCCGGCACGACACGACCGACCCCGGGCTGCTGCCGAGCCGCGGGACGATCACGACGGCCCGGTGGGAGGGGTACGGGCTGCTCGGCGGGGACTACGACTTCCACAAGTTCACGCTCGGGTTCGAGGCGTACCACGCGATCAGCGAGGACCTGCTGGACCGCAAGACGATCCTGGCGTTCCGCGGGAACGCAGGGTACATCGCCGGCGATAGCGTGTTCTTCGAGCGGTTCTACGGCGGCGGGCTCGGGAGCATCCGCGGGTTCGAGTTCCGCGGGGTCAGCCCGCGGCAGGGTCGGGACGAGGACCCGATCGGCGGGGACTTCATGCTGACCGGGTCGCTGGAGCTGAACTTCCCGCTCGTCGGCGAGACGTTCCGCGGCGTCGTGTTCAGCGACGCCGGGACGGTCCAGCGGGACGTCCGGCTCGGCACGTTCCGAGCGAGCGTCGGGGCCGGCGTGCGGGTGATCCTGCCGTTCCTCGGCCAAGCCCCGCTGGCGATCGACTTCGCCATCCCGGTCGTCAAGGACGACCAGGACGAGACGCAGTTCATCAGCTTCTCGTTCGGCGGGAACTTCTGAGAAGGCGTCGGTGAACGCGGCTTGATCCGACTTGTGGTGCAGGCTTTCCGGCCTGCACGAGTCGGCGTTGGGGCGTGCAGGCCGGAAAGCCTGCACCACAACGGCGGCTCTCCGCCGCAGGAGAGCTTTGCCCATTCGCCGGCGGGTCCCTCCCCCCGCCGTTCGCATCGCAAGTTCCCACCGCGCCCGGCCCCGCCCCGCCTCCCGCCGCCCGAGAAACGCGAAAAGTTCGATGGCATCGGCCGGCGGCGTCCGATAACCTTTCGGGCCCCGGTCGCCGGGCCGCCGTCACCCTCGATACCCTTCGCACAGGACCCCCGCCCATGCCGTCCGTCCGCACCGCCCTGCTCCGCTCGATGCTGGTTCTCCCGGCCGCCGTCTCGGCGCTGGCCGTCGCACCGCGGCCGGCCGCCGCCCAGGCCGCCGCCTCGCCCAACATCCGGATCGCGGTCGTGAATCCGGTTCGGGTGTTCAACGAGATGGCCGAGACGAAGGCCGCCAACGCCGTCATGGCCGAGGAGGAGAACAAGATTAAGGCCGAGCTCGAGCGGCGGAAGTCTCAGCTGGCGGCGATGAACAAGGCCGTGACCGACCTGAAGCCCAACAGCACCCAGTGGGAGGACGCCAAGTCCGCCGCCATGGCCGCCGAGGTCGAGGCGAAGGTCTGGGCCGAGTCCGCCCAGGCGAAGGCGATGTTCACGAACAAGCGGCGGATGAAGCAGCTGTTCGACAAGGTGCAGTCGGCGATCGTGAAGGTCGCCCAGCGGGACGGGATCGACCTCGTCATCGCTGACTCCAGCGAGCGGCTGCCGGACGACCTCGACCAGATCGACGTCCGGGCCCTGCGGAACATCTTCCTGGCCAAAAGCGTGCTGTACGTCTCTCCGAGCAAGCAGGGGCTGGACATCTCCGCCGCCGTCCAACTGCAACTGGATGCCGACTTCAGGTCGGCCGGGAACGCGGCGTCCGGCGGGAAGTGAGGCCGACGGCCCGCCCCGCTACAGCCCATTCAGTTCACGGCCCGGGGCAGCCTCGCTGCCCCGGGCCGATTGCCGCTCCGGTCCGACCCCATTCCCTCGACGGTGCGACGACCGTCGAGAGGGTTCCGCCCACCCTTCTATCCCCCATGCCCACCCTAGCCGACATCGCCACCCTCCTCGGCGCCCCGCTGCCAGCCGCGGCCCGGGGCGACCTGAACGTCCGGGGGATCAACTCGCTGTCCGACGCCCGGGCGGACGAGGTGACGTTCCTGTCCTCCGAGCTG
>JAQGHJ010000462.1 GCA_028288905.1 Phycisphaerales bacterium
CAGGCGATCCTCGACACGATGGGCGGGATGGGCCGGCTGCTTCAGGCCGAGCGGCTGCGGCACCAGACGGCCGGGCCGAAGGTCGGGCCGGTGCGGCTGCACGAGCTGTCGTGGGACGTGGCCGGCCAGTTCGCCCGGCAGGCCGAGCAGAAGGGCGTGGCGCTGGCCGTCGAGGTGCCGGCCGACGCCACGGTGACCAGCGAGGGGGAACTGGTCCGGCTCGTCCTTCAGAACCTCGTCGCCAACGCCGTCAAGTACAGCGGCCGGGGCACGGTGCGGGTCCGGGCCGAGCGGCAGGGGAACGGCCGCAAGGGCGGCTGGGCGCTGTCGGTGTCGGACGAGGGGCCGGGGATCGCCCCGGAGCACCTGACGCGCATCTTCGAGGCGTTCCGCCGGGGGGAGATGCACGGGCAGCAGGGCGTCGGGCTGGGGCTGGCCATCGCCTCCCGGGCCGCCAAGCTGCTGAGCGCCGGACTGACGGTCGAGTCGACGGTGGGCAAGGGGGCGACGTTCCGGCTGGCCCTGCCCGGCGGGGGTCTAGGTAAGCGGGATGGAGCGGCGTCCCGTCCGGGCCGATGATGGCTCCAGTCCTTAGGAGTGGGGCCGGGAGGTGCTGGGTGCCGAGTGATTCCGATAAGCCGATTGTCCTGATCGTGGACGACGATCCCGCGCTGCGTGACGGCCTGTCCGCCCTGCTGACGGACGGCGGCTACCGGGTGGCGGCGTTCCCGACCGGCGCGGCGGCGCTGGTGTACGCCCGCTGCCGGGACCAGCCGCCCGCCGCCTCAGCGGTCGTGGTCGTCCACCTGCCCGATACGGACGGGGTCACCCTGTCGCGGCAGCTGCAGGAGCACCTCGGCCCCGCCGCCCCGATCATCGTCCTGAGTGGCGACACCTCGATGCGGACGCTCGACGCGTTGCGGGGCGCGGGGGCGACGTACTTCTTCAGCAAATGCGTCCACGTCGAGCGCCTGCACGAACTGCTGGCCGAACGGCTCCCCCCGGCGACGGCGGCGGCGAGCTCGTCGCGACCCACGAGTGCGACTTGTTGATGTGGCACCAACACTGGCCAGTCGCCGTGCCCGCCAACGATAACGGGCGGTAGTGGTTCAGCGTGGAATCGGATTCGTTTTCGTCCCCGCCCCGCACTCCCGGCAGCGGCCTTGGCTGGCCCGCAGCTCGGCCCACTCGTCGCGCACGGCCTCGGTCCCCCCGTTAGTCCTGCCGCAGGAACTTCCGGACGGCCAGGCAGGCGAACAGCTGTGGCAGCGTGAACCCGTCCTTGCGGCTGTACTTGCTCGCGTGCCGCGGGAGCGACGCCTCCCCGATCGCCGGCGCCTCCCGGGCGACGGCCACCGCGCTCCTGGTCATCTCGCCCACCCGGCACCTCCTTGCCTGCGGACTGGCCGGACCGCGCGGGTGCCCTCGTCGTGCGTCGGCCCGGGTCCGCCGACCGAAGCGTCCACCAGATTCTGCCCGCGGCGACCTGGAGAGCCTGCTCACCACCCACAGTCTGTCTAGCTCGCCACCCGAGGCCGGTATGGGTCGAGGTCGGCCCAGGGGAGTCGAAGTTGTCGGTTGCCATGGAGTGACCCGATCCGACGTCCTCATCACCCAGCGGTTGAGCTTAACTGACCGACGCTTACAGGTGCGGGGAAGCGATTGGACACTGAGGATGTGCGGTGAACCCCACGCCACCTTAAACGCCCGGTCCCAAGTGACGTAGTTCGAGCGCGGTTTGCTTCCGTCACTCCGGAGTCAATAGGTTGCCAACGCCCCGATTTTTCCCCCGGCCGTTTGTCCCGTTCATCTGCGGCGTCGCGTGGTGCGCCTCTGTAGCGTTCGGTGCGGACGGCGGTGGCGACGCCGACATGGCCGCGGCGCGGGCCGCGGCCATGCAGGCCTATAAGAGTCAGGTCGCCCCTCTGATGACGACCTACTGCGCGCGCTGCCACAGCGGAAACAAGCAGAAGGGCGGGGTGACCTTTCAGAGCGCGTTCAAGAGCCCGGACGCCGCTTCGTTCCGGGCGCTGTGGAAGCGGTCGTCGGCGCAGATCAAGACGCACGACATGCCGCCGGAGGACGAGGACAAGCAGCCGAGCGAGCAGGAGCGCCAAGCGATCATCGAGTGGATCGATTCGATGAAGCGCCTGAGCCCGAAGGACCCGGGCCAGTTCGTCATCCGCCGGTTGAGCAGGGTCGAATACGGCAACACCCTGCACGACCTGTTCGGCGTCGACCCGCAGATCTCTCGTGACCTGCCGGACGAGGTGTTCGGCGCCGGGTACACCAACTCGCTCTCGCCCCTCCTGATGGAGCAGTACCTGGCGGTGGCGAACGAGGTGCTGAACCGGGTGATGGCGCCTTCCGGAGCGCCGCCCACGGCCGTGCAGCGACGCCTGTTAGGCACCGACCCGGACGCGGGGGCCGACCGCCGAGCGGCGGCACGGGACGTCGCCCGATCGCTTGCCCGACTCGCCTACCGCCGGCCGCCGTCGGAAGCGGAGATCGACGTGCTGCTGCGCGTGTTCGCGCTGGCGAGCGATCAGGGGAAATCATACCCCGAGGCGTTGCGGCTGATGGTGAAGGGCGTCCTCGTGTCGCCGCAGTTCATCTTCATCACGCCCGGTCCTTCGGGCACGGCCGGTGCAGCGGACGCGGCGGGCGACATCGTCCCGCTCGACGATTACCAGCTGGCCTCCCGCCTCTCGTACCTGTTGTGGGCGACGATGCCCGACGCGGAACTGTCGGCGCTGGCCGACGCCGGGAAGCTGCGCGACCCCGCCGTGCTCGCGGCGCAGGCCCGCCGACTGATCGCCGACCCGCGCGCCCGCGCGTTCTTCGACGGGTTCGGGGCCCAGTGGCTGGGCTTGGACAAGCTCGCCGGCAAGACCTTCGACGGCGAGAAGTTCCCGCAGATGACCCCCGAACTGCGGGCGTCGATGTACGACGAACCGCGCCTGCTCTTCGAGAGCATCTTGCGCGAGAACCGCAGCCTGGCGACCTTCATCGACAGCGACTATACGTTCCTCAACGGCACCCTCGCACCTATCTACGACGCGAAGAGCTCGGTCAGCGGCCCGGAGATGCGAAGGGTGAAGCTGACGGACGCCAACCGCGGCGGCATCCTCACGATGCCCGGCGTCCTGGCGACGAGTTCGTTCCCCAACCGCACCAGCGCGGTCAACCGTGGCGTGTGGGTGCTCGAACAGGTCCTCGGCGAGCACGTCCCGCCGCCGCCGGCCAACGTCCCGACGCTGGAGAAACAGGATCAGGACAAGATCGCCAGCATGACGTTGCGCCAGCGCACGGAACTGCACCGCACGAACGCGGCGTGCGCCAGCTGCCACAAGGTTCTCGACCCCATCGGCTTCGGCCTGGAGAACTTCGACGCGATCGGCCGCTGGCGCGACAAGGACGATTCCGGCGGCGCCATCGACGCCACGGGCGAGCTGCCGGGCGCGAAGCGGTTCGGCACGCCGGCGGAACTCAAGCGGATCATCGCCGGGCGGACGGACGACTTCAGCCGCAACCTCACCGGCAGGCTGCTGGCCTACGCGTTGTGCCGTCAGCTGGAGGGGTACGACGAGGTCGTCGTCGACCAGCTCGCCGGCGCGGTCGCCGACGACGGCTACCGCATGCAGACGCTCGTGGTCGGGGTCGTGACCAGCTACCCTTTCACGCATCGTCGCCTCAACAGTCAGGGAGACGCGTCCCATGCCAAGTGAAAAGCGGATCAGTCGTCGGACCTGCCTGCGCGGGCTGGGCGTGGCGCTCGCGCTGCCCCTGATGGAACAGATGGGGTGGGCGGACCAGCCGAAGGGGACGGCGTACAAGCCGCCGGTGCGGCTCGGGTTCATGTACATGCCCCACGGCGTCATCATGGAGCGGTTCTGGCCGACCGATCCGAAGACGTTCTTAACGGCGCCGCCGCCCATTTTGGAACCCTTGCGGGCGGTGCTCGATCAATGCTTGGTGATGAAGGGCATTACGGGCGT
>JAQGHJ010000472.1 GCA_028288905.1 Phycisphaerales bacterium
GGCTCCAACTCCGGCAGCGACACCTCCGGGTGGACCGAGCAGGCGAACTTTTCAGAATAAACGGTGTCGGCCCACTTCCCCTCGGCGTCGGCCACGCTGACGACGGCCAGCCCCTGCGACAGCTTCAGCGACGTCTCGACCGAGTCGGCCACCCGGGCCCTCACCTCGGGCTTGAGCACGATGCGGTCGACGACCGCCTCAATCGTGTGGGCAAATGTCTTCTTGAGGGCCGGGAACGCGGCCGGGTTCAGGTCGACCACCTCCCCGTCCACCCGGGCCCGGACGAACCCCTGCTTGTGCAGCGCCCCGAACGTGTCCTTGTGCTCCCCCTTCTGCCCGCGGACCAGCGGGGACAAAATCATCACCTTCGCCCCGGCCGGGTGCCGCATGACGGCGTCCACGATCTGGCTGGCGCTCTGGCTGCTGATGACCCGCCCACACACCCAGCAGTGGGGTGTCCCCGCCCGGGCGAACAGCACGCGGAGGTAGTCGTAGATCTCCGTCGTCGTCGCCACTGTCGAACGAGGGTTGGACGAGCTACCGCGCTGCTCGATTGCGATCGTCGGCGGCAGCCCCTCGATCTCGTCGATCTCCGGCTTCTGGAGCTGGTCCAAAAACTGCCGGGCGTACGTGGAGAGCGATTCCATGTACTTCCGCTGGCCCTCGGCGAACACCGTGTCGAACGCAAGCGTGCTCTTGCCAGACCCGCTCAGCCCGGTCACCACCACGAGCTGGTCGCGCGGGATGTCGACCGACACGTTCTTCAGGTTGTGCTCACGGGCGCCGCGGATGCGGATGTGCTTCATCGAGGAGAAAGAGGTCATGCGCGCGTCCTGCGAGAAGGCGGGTCGGTGGCCGGCGGTCCCCGCCGGCGGGAGGTCCGACAAATCTTAGACACCGTCGCCCGTGTTCGGTCGAAGTATGGACCGGCAGCGGCTTTGTGGCAAGCCGCTTCGGGGTGCCGGCCGACGACCGTTTTTCGCCGCCCGCGCGGTATAGTCCGCCCCGTGATCGACACGAACGCCCTCCTAACCGACCTCACCGAGCCGCAGCGGCAGGCCGTGCAGCACGTGGACGGCCCGCTCCTGATCGTGGCCGGGGCCGGTAGTGGCAAGACCCGGGTCATCACCCGCCGGGTCGCGTACCTGATCGGGCAGGGCATCCCGGCGTACGCAATCCTGGCGATCACGTTCACGAACAAGGCGGCCGGCGAGATGAAGGAGCGGGTCGGGCATGTGCTCGGCCGGCCCGTGCGGGACTTCGGCCGGCTCGACCAGCAGTGGCCGACGATCTGCACGTTCCACTCCCTCTGCCTCCGCATCCTCCGCCACTACAGTCAGCAGGTCGGGCTCGGGGCCAGCTTCAGCGTGTACGACTCGGCCGACCAGACGAAGCTGATCAAGGAGGCGTTGAAGTCGGCCGAGCTGAGCAGCGAGAACTTCGCCCCCGGCCCCGTCCACGCCACGATCAGCAACGCGAAAAACCAACTGATCACGGCCGAGCAGTTCGCCGGCAACGCCCGCGACTTCTACCACCGCACCGTCGCCCGCATCTACACGAAGTACCAGGCGCTGCTGAAGCAGAACAACGCCCTGGATTTCGACGACCTGATGATGCGAACCGTCCTCGCCTTCCGCGACGTGCCCGGCCTGCTGGACGAGATGCAGGAGCGGTACCCGTACATCCTGATCGACGAGTACCAGGACACGAACCACGCCCAGTACGTGCTCGCCCACTCGCTGGCCCTGAAGCACCGGAACCTGTGCGTGGTCGGCGACCCGGACCAGTCGATCTACGCCTGGCGGGGGGCGGACCTGAAGAACATCCTCGACTTTGAGACCGACTACCCCGACGCGACCGTCGTCCGGCTGGAGCAGAATTACCGGTCGACCAAGACCATCCTTGCCATCGCGTCGGAGCTGATCGCTAAGAACATCCGCCGGAAGGACAAGTCGCTCTGGACCGAGAACGCCGCCGGTGACAAGGCCGAGGTCTACCTGTGCCAGGACGAGCACGACGAGGCCGACCAGGTGATGCGGCGGCTCAGGGCGTTCAACGAGCAGGGCGTGCCGTGGAGCGACATGGCCGTCTTCTACCGGATGAACAGCCTGAGCCGGGTGATGGAGGAAAGCCTGTTCCGGAACAAGGTGCCGTACCAGATCGCCCGGGGCGTCGAGTTCTACAACCGCAAGGAGATCAAGGACACGCTAGCGTACCTGCGGGTGATCGCTAACCCGGCCGACGAGGTGAACCTGAGCCGGATCGCCAACGTCCCAACCCGCGGGCTCGGGGACGCGAGCCTGAAGCAGGTGATCGCCTACGGCGTCGGCCGACAGATGTCGCTGTTCGAGGCGCTCGGCGAAGCGCCGAAAATCCCCGGCGTCAGCGCCCGGGCGGCGGGGGCGGCCAAGCGGTTCGTCGACCTCATCTACAAGTGGCGGGCGCTGGCGGGGCTGGAAGGGGTCGGCGAGGCGATTCTTTCCCCCTCTCCCCGTATTCCGGGGGAGGGCTGGGGAGGGGGGGCCTCGGACGACGGTGCCCCTTCTCCTGCCGAAGACCCCCTCCCCAATCCTCCCTCGGAGTACCGGGAGAGGGGGCCGGAGCCCGCGTCCTCAGTGGACGTCGGCCTGTTCGGCAGCGAGGCCGAGTGGGACGCCGCCCCGCTCGATGAGAGCGACGATGAGCCATCACTCGCGATCTCGGCAGAGGAGGGCACGTTTGCGCCGGCCGACGAAGTGTTCGCCCCGCCGGACGACGCGGACATGGCCGACGCGCCGCCCGTCCCCCCCGCCCCCGGCGGCA
>JAQGHJ010000483.1 GCA_028288905.1 Phycisphaerales bacterium
TGCCCGCCTCCACCAAGTGCTAAACTTAGGTGGGGCGGGCACCGCGCGATTCGGCCCCCGCCCCACGCCCCGTCGTTCCCGGAGGAACGAAGCCGCCCCGCCCCGGAGGAACCAACCATGTCCACCGCCACGCACCCCGTCCTGCCGCACGTCACGAACTTCGTCGGCACGCCGCGGAAGATGCTCATCGACGGCCAGTGGGTCGCCGCCCAGAGCGGCAAGACGTTCGAGACGTACAACCCTGCGACCGGCGAGGTGCTGGCCCGGGTGGCCGAGGGGGACATGGCCGACGTTGACCTCGCCGTCCGGGCCGCCCGGCGGGCGTTCGAGGACGGGCCGTGGGGGACGATGACTGCGTCCGCCCGGGCCAAGCTGCTGTGGCGGCTCGCCGACCTGATCGACGCCCACACCGACGAGCTGGCCCAGCTCGAGTCGCTGGACAACGGCAAGCCGGTCGGCGTCGCGAAGGTGGCCGACGTGCCGCTGGCGGCCGAGCTGTTCCGGTACATGGCCGGGTGGTGCACGAAGCTCGACGGGGCGACGCTGTCGCTGAGCGTGCCGTACCTGCCGGGCAGCCAGTTCCACGCCTACACCCGCCGCGAGCCGGTCGGGGTGGTCGGGCAGATCATCCCGTGGAACTTCCCGCTGCTGATGGCCGCCTGGAAGCTCGGCCCGGCCCTGGCGACCGGGAACACGGTCGTGCTCAAGCCGGCCGAGCAGACGCCGCTGACGGCGCTGCGGCTGGCCGAGCTGTTCGAGGAGGCCGGGTTCCCGAACGGCGTGGTGAACGTCGTCCCCGGGTACGGCGAGACGGCCGGGGCCGCCCTGGTCGCCCACCCGGGCGTGGACAAGATCGCGTTCACCGGGTCGACCGAGGTCGGCAAGCTGATCGTCAAGGCGGCCGCCGGCAACCTGAAGAAGGTGACGCTGGAGCTCGGCGGCAAGAGCCCGAACGTCGTGTTCGCCGACAGCGACGTCGACGCCGCCATCGCCGGGGCGGCCAACGCGATCTTCTTCAACCACGGGCAGTGCTGCTGCGCGGGCTCGCGTCTGTTCGTCGAGCAATCGATCTTCGACCGGGTCGTCGAGGGCGTGGCCGCCGCGGCGAAGAAGATGGTGATCGGGCACGGCATGGACCCCGGCAACCACATGGGCCCGCTCGTGTCGCAGGAGCAGCTCGACCGCGTGACCGGGTTCCTCGAGTCCGGCCGCGAGCAGGGGGCGAACTTCGTCACCGGCGGCAAGCGGCACGGCACGACCGGGTACTTCGTCGAGCCGACCGTGATGACGAACACCCGGGACGACATGAAGGTGATCCAGGAGGAGATCTTCGGCCCGGTCGTGGCCGCCATCCCGTTCAGGGACGTCGACGCCGTCGTCAAGCAGGCGAACAACTCGGTGTACGGGCTGGCCGCCGGCATCTGGACGAAGGACGTGAGCAAGGCCCACCGGCTGGCCGGCCGGCTGCGGGCCGGGACGGTGTGGGTGAACTGCTACAACGTGTTCGACGCGAGCATGCCGTTCGGCGGGTACAAGCAGAGCGGGTGGGGCCGTGAGATGGGCAAGGAGGCGCTGGAGCTGTACACCGAGACGAAGGCGGTGTGCATCCAGATCTGATCGGGGCCTGCTCGGACTTCTACGCGGAGGTGTGGGTTCCGCCGCTGGCGGCGTCGCGAGCAGGCAAGCACGGTCCGCGTCAATTGCGTACGTAACAGACGACCGCCTCGCCCGCGCGGCACACTGTCGAGACGTAAAAGGGCCCGGGGCACCACTTGGTGCCCCGGGCCTTTTTTGCTTTCGCGCCGGCCCGGAAACGCCGGGCTCGGTCGTCTTGTCCGCCAAGTCGTGCGCACGCCGGACAACTTGCCCGGTGGTCGAGAGGGCCCGACGCCGGTCCTGCCACGCCAGTCAACGTCCCTCGACCTTCTCGGACCTCCGCCGAAAGCGGCCGGTGGCACGGGCGTTGAATAGGGTCCGCCGTCCTCAACCACGGAGAACCGAACCATGCCGACCTACGCCCCGACCTACGCCGCCCCCCGGACCGCCCCCATCGCCCTCCACACGATCGCCGCCTCCCGCCGCCTAGATTTGGCCGCCCGCGCCGTCGCCGACGACTTCGTGCGGCGGGAGGTCGATGGCCCGGCCGCCGACGAGGCGTGCGCGTACGGGCTGCCGGACAGCGACCGCCGGGCCGTTCACGCCTCGGTGAACGACGCGCGGCCGGTCCGGCAGCAGGTGTTGGACCGCGTCGCCGACCGCCTGTTCGCCGAGTTGAAACGCTGACCGCGGCCCGTCCCTGTGAACCGCTTCACGGCATCACGGGTACCGACCCCGCCCGCCCGCCGCCATGCGTCCCCCCCACCCGTTCTGACCACGGAGGCTTGCGATGCCCGCCACTTCATTTCCGTCCGACTCGAACCCGACGCCGCCGCTGATGCTGGTCACCGCCGGCCGGGAGCTACGGAGTGCCCTTGCCCGCGCCGCCGGGAGAACGGGCCAGTTCCACACAGGGGTTCCGGCCGCCCCCGCCGTGATCGACGGGGACCGGCCGCGGCCCGGAGCCAACGGCGATCTGCGAGTTTTGCGAGAGCGTCTGACGGCCTCCGCCCGCGCCCTGTCCAACGATGCCAACAGCCGGCCCGCGTACCGCCGGGACCACCGCCGGCCGTGAGCCGCGACACGGGCGACGGTCGGCCGCAGCCACGGCACCCCTAACGGCACGCCGGGCCGAATCGCTAATTAGGGTATTTCCCCCGTGCCCGCCCGTCCCGAATCCTGCCAAGGTGCCGGCCGGTGAGGTGCGCGGGCGCGGCCCGATGCTCCCGCCGTTCCCGCACCCCACCCGTCCTTCGCGGCGGCGGAAAGGCATCGATGGCGTTCCCGACCCTGACACTGACCCTGGCCCAAGCGAATCAAACCGCCCCCGGCGACGACCGCGGCTTGATCATGAGCCTGATCGTCTGGCTGTTCGTCGGCCTCGTCGCCGGCTTCATCGCCAGCAAGATCGTCAACCGCAGCGGGCAGGGCCTCGTCCGCGACATCCTGCTCGGGCTCGTCGGCTCGTTCGTCGGCGGGATAATTTTCCACCTGTTCGGCATCCACCGCGACGGGGCGATCCTGCTGAGCATCGTCGTCGCCACGGTCGGGGCGATCCTCGTGCTTGTCGTGTACCACAAGCTGATCCGCCGCCGCGCCGTCGTCTGAGGACCCGCAGCGGGTCGTCCGAGTCGTGGCTGAGAACCGGTCCGAAAGAGACGCGACCGTCAGGGGCGGAGGAGGAGAACGCGATCCGCTTTCGCGAGCGTATTGGTTCGACTCCTCCGCTCACTGTCAGTCGCGGCTCCTTGATGACCGTCTCAAGCACGACTTGGCCTTGTGCGGCTTGATGGTCTAGCCTACGGCTTCTTACGGACCCGCCCACGGGCCCACCGGCCAACGCGGCGGCGGGGGCGCGGTATCGCGTGCAGGCATCGGCCCGCCCGAGTCCGCCGTCACGCGGCGGTGTCGAACGCCGCCGCCCCACCCGCCGGAGCCATGGCCCGCCCTCTTCATCGCACCGCCGCAGCTAACACCCCCTCCCGCCGCGACCTCCTCCGCGCGGCCGCCGCGACCGCCCTCGGGTCGAACATCGCCAAGGCCGCCGCAGACGCCGGCCTTCCCGCCTCTGGGCCGACGGGCAACTCGCAGCCGTTCTACTACGTCGACGGGTACCACGGCGGCGTCGACGGGCACATGCCGCCGGACTCGCTCCGGAACGTCATGGACGGGCTGGACAAGTTCCCGGCCTGGAAGGTGTCGTTCGAGATCGAGCCGTACTCGTGGGCCCGGTTTGCCGCGTCCGACCCGGCCGCGACGGATCGCCTCCGCCGCTTCCTGGCCGACCCAACACCCGCCGCCCGGGTCGAGCTCGTGTCCGGCATGTACGCCCAGCCGTACGCGTGGAACGTGGGCGGGGAGTGCGTCGTCCGGCACCTGATGTACGGGCGGGCGGCGATCGCGGCCGCGTTCCCGGGTGTCGCGGTCGACACGTACGCCGTCCAGGAGCCGTGCTGGACGAGCTGCCTGCCGCAGCTGCTGCGGTCCTTCGGGTACCGGCGGGCCGTGCTGAAGAACTCGACCGGGTGGGGCGGGTACCACGCCCCGACGGCCGACGCCGACCTCGTGGCGTGGGCCGGGCCGGACGGGTCGACGATCCCGGCCGTCCCGCGGTACGCGTGCGAGCGGGCGGAGCCGCCGGCGACTGTCGAGAGCGCCAAGCCGACGAAGGGGTTCATCGACCGCTGCCGCGCGGCCGGCATCGCGCACCCGGCCGGCGGCATCCTCCAAGACATGGGCTGGCCCGGCCGGCCGTGGCGGCTCGGGATCGCCGGCGACGTGTACAACGCGTTCCGCCACACGACCTGGCGCGAGTACGCAGAGACGATCGCCGCGCCATTAACATTGCGATGGAAGGCATCCCAAGAGGATTTGCGGGTGGTGCTAGCGTGGGGAGCGTCGTCCGTCCAGCGGATCGCCCGGGCGGTCCGGGCGGCCGAGAACCGCTTGGTGCAAGCGGAGAAGTTGGCGTCGATTGCCGTCGTCCGCGGCGGGGGCGTCGGAGGGCCAGCCGCCGGGGCGTTCGCCTACCCGGCCGACGCGTTGCAGAACGCCTGGCACCTGCTGCTGCGGGCCCAGCACCACGACGCGTGGATCGTCCCGTTCAACGGCCACCGCGAGCGGGGCACCTGGGCCAGCCGGGCAGTCGAG
>JAQGHJ010000490.1 GCA_028288905.1 Phycisphaerales bacterium
CGAGAAGCTCGTCGCCGCCATGTCCAATGCGCGCGACAGCGGAATGGTGGAGGTCAGCCCTGCCCGCATCGCGACGACGTACTTCACCGACAACATCGCCTGCGCGATCCCTGTCAAGAATCACGCAAGCATGGATTACGCGGTGACGATGATGCCGTTCATGGCGGCGAGGTATCAAGCAGCCCTGGCATTGGGGGGAGTCCTCTCGCGTGGCGCTATCTCGTGCGGATTGCACTTCGCTGACGACCGAACCGCCTTCGGCCCCGCGATCGTGGAAGCCGTCAAACTCGAGAAGGAAACAGGCTTTCCCAGGGTTGCTCTCTCCGACGAAGTCGTCGAGCTAGCCAAAGTGCTCTCGGCGCGCCAGTACAAGCTGCACGGAGGACCCTTCGCCCGCAACCTTCTCGTCGACGAAGACGGCACCACGTTCGTCAACACTCTGCAATGCCTCAACGAGGAGTGCGACGCATCCGAGCGCACTGAGAATGTCTCGCGGCACCGGTCCATCGTTCAGGCGCTTCTGGACAGCGACGAGGCGGCGACTCCCTCGATCCGGAAGAAGTACGACTGGCTGGGTGCGTACCACAACTGGTACTGCACGAACGGCGGTGCGCACCGCTCCGATCTCACCGTCCCCGGCATCGGCGTCAACCGATCGTTCTCGGGGTTCCCCGGCTAGGGAGCACGTTCGTGCCACGTCGGCACTGGCGCGTACAGGCGTCAGGTGTCATCCGGCGTGGCACGGCGGGCTGCGAGCTTCCGACCCCAGGGGTACGTCGGATCGAAGACGTAGGTGAGTACGACCAGCCCGACGAGAGTGACGATCCCGGCGACGGCGGCTGGCACCACCTCCAAAACGACCAGCACCGTGCCGACGATCCAGTAGACCGTGGCGAGCAGAGAGGCCCACGCACCGAGGGGTTCGAACGCGGGACGGAGCAGCGGCACAACGAGGGACAGGAACCCCAAGGTGATCGCGAGCGTCACGAAGATGCGGGCAGTCGTTAGCGATCCGTTCTCCGCGTCTGCGGTGAGTGCAATGAACTCTGCCAGCGTCAGACCCAACAGCACTGTGAGGTAAGCCAACGCCGATGACCGGTCACCGCCAGAGAGGCGGCTCGTGCGAGCACCATCGATGAAGATGGCAAGCAGCAAAACCGGGACGATCTGCGCTGCGGTAGAGAGGAAAGCCTCGTCGTTCACCCATCGAACCTAGGCGCCGGCCCGGACGTGCCACTTAGGTCCGGGCGCGGGCAGGACTACATCCGCGCTGACTGGCTCGGTCGACCCCCCTCGGAGGAAACAACGGGGGGGTGGTGTCGCCCTATGTAGGACGCTTGTACGAGGCCAGTATGTCGACTGTGCGTTTTCGACGCTACAGACACCGGGCTAAAGACGCGAGTCCCACTAGGCATTCGTCCTCGGATCCGATGCGAAGCCGTTTCGCGCGAATCGAGGCCCGTTTGGTAGCAATCGGTGGTAGTAAACGCAGTGTGGGGCGTCTGCAATCCGGCCCCAGAAACACGAAAACCCCGCTATTAGCAGGGCTTTCGTGGGATGCCGGAGGAGGGACTTGAACCCCCGACACGCGGATTATGATTCCGCTGCTCTAACCGACTGAGCTACTCCGGCGGGGCGGCCAACGATAGCGAGCCTTCGCGCCGGGCGGCGGGTGGCGGCCCCGGGCCGGGATCGGTCGGCCTCGTCGCCCCGTGGGGGACCCGATCGGCTCGGGCCGTATCCCGTACCCGCTACGGTCAGACCTCCTGATCGCTCAGGACGTTCGACGCATGCCCGGCCAGGATCCGCACACTCCGCCCCCCAGGCGCCGGATGACCGACGACGAGCGGGCGGCCGTCGTCCGCCTCGTGCGCTTCCGGCAGATGCGCAGCGCGTGCTACCTGCTCGCCGCCGTCTTCCTCGGGGCCTTCGTCGCCACCGGTCGGCCCGCGGTGGCCGGCGCGGCCGTCGGCATCATCCTCGTGCCGCACGTGCGGGCGGCCCAGTCGTCCGGCGGCAGGGTGTGGGGGATGAGCAGCAGCTACGCGGGCCTGCGGGGCTGGTCGCTCGTCCTCGCGCAGCTGGCCGACGCCTTCGTGCTGACCGCGATCACCGTCGCGGTCGCCAACGTCGTCGACGGCCACCGGGTCGGCTTCACGCTGCTCGCGGGCGGGCTGATGCTCGTCGCCGTGGCGGTCCGCCGGCTCGGTATCTGGCGAACGTTCGGTTGACGCGCGGGCGGCGCCGCCCGCCGCCCCGGCCGGGCTACGCCGATGGGGCGGTCCGCCATCCGGTCCGGGAGCACCGGCGGCGCGGCGCCCGACCGTCGCAGCGGGCGAGGCGGTCTACGCAGGCGGGGCGGACGATGACGAGGGCGAGGCCGGAACGCCGGTGCGCCGGACGGCAGGACACGGCCTCCGGGCGGTCCGGGCCGCCACGGCGCGCTGCAGGCCGTCCGCCACCTCGGCATCGAGGTGGCGCACGCCGCCACGCCGACCCGTGGCCAGCGCGACGCCGAACGAGGCGAGGTCCGC
>JAQGHJ010000523.1 GCA_028288905.1 Phycisphaerales bacterium
AGAGAAGCCGGGAGCTGGAAGCAAGGAGCTAGAGGGGGAGCGGAGAGGAGTCCGGGTGTTCCGATCTTTCCTTCCAGCTCCCAGCGTCTAGCTTCCTGCTTCTTCCCTGCCTCACGCCTCCGGGTGCTTGCGGTTCCGGTGCTTCTTCTTGTGGTCCGTGAGCTGCCGTTCGAGCTTGCCCACGCACCCGTCGATCAGGGCGTAGGCGTCGCCGTGGCCCTCCCGGGCGATGAACATGTTCTTGTGCTCGGCGTTCACGATCATCTCGACGCTCGTGCCGTCCTTCTCGGCGTCGATCACGACCTCGATCTCCTGGATCAGGTCGTAGTACTTCGTCAGCTTGTTCGCCTTTTCCTCCGCGAACGTTTTGAGCGCCGGGGTAACGTCCATGTGCCGGCCGGTAACGGTGATGATCACCTACAACTCCTTTCATGCCCCGCCGCAGCGGCGGAAAACGTCGGAACCGGACCGAGCATCGTCGCCCCGCCGGCCGTAAGTCGTTCGGCCGACGGGCGATGCCGGTCCCTCGTACTCCCGCCGACATTGTACCCCGCCGGCCGGGTCCGCGACGCGCCGCATTTCCCCAATCCGTCTACCGGCCCCCCGCCGGCGACCCGACCACCTGTCGGCCCGGGTTGATCCCGCTGTCGGCCGGCAGCGTTATCGGGACTACGCCGCCGACCGGCCCCGCGACCGGGGGCCCGCTCCCCCCGACCGGCAACCCCATCGCGGCGTCCGCGGACGCCTCGACCTGCCCGACGAGTCCCGCCGGCCCGTCCACCAGCCGGCCGGCGTCGGGTGGCACGATCACCCCGCCGCTCAGCAGCAGCCGCATCGCCTCTTCGACCGACAGCGGCAGCTCGACGACCGCCTCCCGGTGGGCGACGACCACGTACCCGCTGAACGACGTCGGGGTCGACGGGATGAACACCGTCAGCATGTCCCCGCCGGTCGCCCGGTTCAGCGGGCCGTACCCCGCGTTCGTCACGAAACCGACCGACCAGATCCCCTGGCTCCGGGCCTGGACGGCCACCACCCGGCTGGCGGCGAAGTGCGTCTTGGACTTCTCGGCCAGCACGAAGTCCGTCACCTGCTTGACGGCCGGGTAGATCGCCCGGATCAGCGGGACCTTCATCACCGCCCGCTCGCCGAGCCGGTAGAACGTCCGGCCGATCAGGTTCCCGACCAGCACCCCGACCACGTACACGAGCAGGATCGACAGCCCCACCCCGAGCACCCGGACGCCGAAATCGTCCTCGTTCAGGACGTGGCGGATGTGCCCGGCCGGCTCCCGGTCCACCAGCCCGGCGTCGCCCAGCCGGAGCCAGACCCACCGGATGCCGAAGATCACGTTCTGCCCGATCGACGTCCAGAGGAAGTTCCAGAGCCACAGCAGCAGCGAGAGGGTGATCAGGGTCGGCATCAGCGTGGCCAACCCGCGGAGGAAAAACCGCCGGAAGTCGTCGCCGAAACTGACCTTGCCCTCGTTGACCTGTCCGCCCGACCCCGCCGCCGGAACCCCTACCGGCGCGGCCGACGGTCCCGTCCCCAAGGGGGCGGCGGTCGGCCCGGCCGAAAGGTTGCTCGGTTCGTTCGGCTGCACGCGACTCGCCCCGCGAACGACCCGTGGCGGGCTGCGGACTTGGCCCCGTCATCCCCGGCTCCCCACGCCGGGACGCCCGTCGGACCGAACGGCGCAGCGGTCGACCTCCGCACCACGCACCGCACCGCTGGCCGGGCGGGTTGTACCGTTCCTTGCAATCAACTGCAAACGGGTGGCACCGGGGCCAGCCCGTCGCCCCTCCAGACGCGGGACGAGAACGAAAACGCCCACGGACCGTAGTCCGTGGGCTTTAGTCAACCCGTTTGCCTGTCGCCTGGCGTGTTTGCGGCCCGTGCGGGACCGCCGTTCGCTCACGCCCCCGTCTGCGCCCGCACCCGGTCGCGGTACGCCCGGTGCAGCTTGAGCGTGACCGGCCCACAGGTCCCCTGCCCGACCGGCGTGTCGTTCCAGTGTGACACCCAGGACAGCTCCCGGGTCGTGCTCGTGATGAAGAGCTCTTGGACCTTGGTCATCTCGTCCTCGCGGAGCGGCCGCTCGTCGACCTTGATGCCCAGTTCCTTCGCGCAGTCGAACAGCACGGCCCGGGTGATCCCCGGCAGCACCTTTGCCCCGACCGGGTGGGTGACGAGCGTGCCGTTCGCGACCGCGAACAGGTTGGCCGTCGAGCACTCGCTGACCAGCCCGTCCTCAACGAACGCGGCCTCATCGTACCCGCGGCCGGCCGCCTCGTTCTTGGCCAGCACGTTCGGCAGCAGGGCGATCGCCTTCACCCAGCACCGCTTCCACCGCTCGTCCGGGACGGCCAGCAGCTTGGCCCCGAAACCCTCGCCGGGGGCCGGCACCGGCGGCAGCGCCCGGCAGTAGGCGACGACCGTGCCCGACGGCTTCTCCGGGAACACGTGGTTCCGCGGGGCGACGCCGCGGCTGGCCTGCAGGTACACCATGCCGTCGCGGACGTCGCTCTTGGCCACCAGCTTCGCCAGCCCGTCCTCCAGCGCGGCCCGGGTGATCGGCAGCGCGAGTTTAATGCCGGCCGCCGACCGCTCGAGCCGGTCGAGGTGCTCGGTCATCGTGAACGGCTTGCCGTTGTACAGCCGGACGACCTCGTACACGCCGTCGGCGAACTGGTACCCGCGGTCCTCGACGCCGATGCGGGCGTCGGCCATCGGGATGATCTCGCCGTTCAGCCAAACCAGATCGGACGCCATGGAGGCACCTGCTCGGTAAAGGGGGACGGCCGGTGGCGCGGAGAGTCGGCCGGACGGCGGCACCAGGGGCTCCCGGCACCGCGCGACGACAGATTGTAGCGAGTCGGCAGGCGCGGTTAAAGATCTATCATA
>JAQGHJ010000540.1 GCA_028288905.1 Phycisphaerales bacterium
ACAAGTTGCTCGTGCGGCTCCGGGCGGCCGGGGCGAGCTACGTGAACACGTCCGTCCTCCAGACCCGAAGCCAGATCATCGCGATGCTGCCGGCGGTGGCGAGCGGGCCGGCCGGCGTCGACCCAGCCGCCAGCCGGCCGGCTGACTGAGAACGGGTCGGTCCCCTCTTGCCGCGGGCGGAAAGGCACGCCCGGCAACGCGGGCCCGACGGGACCTTCCGACAAGCCCCAGGCTGGCGGCACGTCCGACCGTCCTGCCCGGCACCCTATGATCGGCCGAACCCTATGAAGTGGCGCATTGCCCCCAAACTCGCGTCCGTCGCCGTCCCGCTCGCGCTGGTCGTGCTGGCGGCGAACATGTACTGGTCGTACGCGAACACGAAGGAACTGGCGGCCCGGGAAAGCCGGGTCCGCCGGGCCCAGGCGGTGCTCACTCACCTGCAGGGGACGCTGGCGGCCGTCACGAACGCGTCGACGGCCCAGCGGGGTTACCTGCTGAGCGGGGACGAGGCGTTCCTCGCCCCCGTCGAGCCGTCGAAGGCGGAGGCGGCCGGGCACCTGAAGCAACTGGGGGAACTCGTTACCGACGAGGGCGTGAAGGCGGAGGTCGCGAACCTGTCCGCGGCGGCCACCGCCGCGTTCGCGACACTGGACGAGGGGGTGGCGGTCCGCCGGGCCGGCCGGCCGCAGCTGGACGCCCGGCCTGAGCTGCTGGTCGACGCGCGGGCGAAGATGGACGCGGTCCGGGCGGTAGTCGACCGGGCGGGGGCAACGGAGCGGCGATTGCTCGGGGAGCGGACGGCCGAATCACAGGATAGCCTGTACGCCGCCCTCCGAAGCCTCGTCGTGGCGACCGTGGTCGCGATCTTCATGGTCCTGCTGACGTACGCCCTGCTCCGGCGGTACGCCAAGGCCCAGCGGGAGCAGGCGGCGCTGGCGAACTACAACCAACTGCTCGTCGAATCCACCGGGGAGGGGATCTACGGGCTGGACACGGACGGCCGGTGTACGTTCCTGAACGCCGCCGGCGAGAAGCTGCTCGGGGCCCCGGCCGCCGACCTGCTCGGCAAGCCGATGCACGCGGTCACCCACCACCACCGGCCCGAGGGGGACCCGTACCCGGCCGAGGCTTGCCCGATCTACCGGGCGTTCCGGGAGGGGGTGCCGTGCCGGGTGGACGGGGAGGTGTTCTTCCGCCCGGACGGGACCAGCTTCCCGGTCGAGTACTCGGCCGCGCCGATCCGGAACGGCGGGCGGATTACTGGAGCGGTCGTCACGTTCACCAACGTGACGGACCGCCGCCAGGCCGAGCAGGCGGTGCGGGACGCGTCCGAGCGGTTCGAGGCGGTCGTGGACAACATCCCGCAGATGGCGTGGATGGCCGGCCCGACCGGCGAGATCACCTGGTACAACCGCCGGTGGTTCGAGTTCACCGGCACGACGCTGGCGGACATGCAGGGGCTGGGGTGGCAGAAGGTGCACCACCCGGACCACGTCGAGAGGGTGAAGGCGAAGTTCGCCGAGCACCTCAAGGCCGGCGAGCCGTGGGAGGACACGTTCCCGCTCCGCGGGGCGGACGGGCAGTACCGGTGGTTCCTGTCCCGGGCGACGCCGATCCGGAACGAGAAGGGGCGGGTCGTCCGGTGGTTCGGCACGAACACGGACGTGACGGCCCAGCGGGAGGTGGAGGAGGACCTGCGGGAGAACGAGGAGCACCTGCGGCGGGCGAACGCCGAGGCCGAGGCGGCCAAGTTCATCGCCGAGGCGGCGAAGGACGACGCGCTGGCCGCCCGGGAGCTGGCCGAGGCGTCCAAGGCGCAGGCGGAGGCGGCGAACGTCGCCAAGAGCCAGTTCTTGGCGAACATGAGCCACGAGCTGCGGACCCCGCTGAACGCGGTCATCATGTACAGCGAGCTGCTGCAGGAAGAGGCCGAGGACCGGCAGCTCGACGGGTTCATCCCCGACCTGGACAAGATCCGGAATGCCGGCAAGCACCTGCTGGCGCTGGTGAACGGGGTGCTCGACCTGTCGAAGGTCGAGGCCGGGAAGATGGACCTGTACCTCGAGTCGTTCGACGTCGCCGGCATGGTCCGGGACGTGGCGACGACGGTCGGGCCGCTCGTGCAGAAGCAGAACAACAAGCTGGATTTGGACGCCCCGGCCGACCTCGGGGAGATGCACGCGGACCTGACGAAGGTCCGGCAGGTGCTGTTCAACCTGCTGAGCAACGCGTGCAAGTTCACCGAGCGGGGGACCGTGCGGGTCGAGGTCCGGCGGGAGCCGGACGCGGCGACGGCCGCCGCAGCCGCCGCCGGCAAGCCGCTCCCCCGCGGCGGGCACCCGGGCTGGATCGTGGTGAACGTGACTGACACCGGTATTGGGATGACGCCCGAGCAGCTCGGCCGGCTGTTCCAGCCGTTCACCCAGGCGGACGCGAGCACGACCCGCAAGTACGGCGGGACCGGGCTGGGGCTGGCGATCAGCCGGCGGTTCTGCGAGCTGATGGGCGGGACGCTGTCGGTGAGGAGCGAGTCCGGGGTCGGCACGACGTTCACGATGCGGCTGCCGGCCCGGGTGGCCAAGACGGCGTCGGTGGCGGGGGACCCGGCCGTCGAGAACCCGCTGGCCGGGGCCGGCCCGAGCGAGCACGTGGCGGCCGTATCGACCGTGCTCGTCGTCGACGACGACCCGGGGGCCCGGGAGCTGGTCGTGCGGGCCCTGACGGACGACGGGGCCCGGGTGGTGTCCGCCGGCGACGGAGAGGCCGGGCTGCGGATGGCCAAATCCGTCCGCCCGGACCTGATCTTCCTCGACGTGATGATGCCGAAGATGGACGGCTGGGCCGTCCTGACGGCCCTGAAGGCGGACCCGGACCTTGCCTCCATCCCGGTCGTCATGCTGACGCTGGTGAACGACGCCGACATGGGGTACCTGCTCGGGGCGGCCGAGTACCTGACGAAGCCGATCGACCGGGACCGGCTGGCCGACGTGCTGGGCAAGTACCGCCCGACGGCCGGTGCCGGCGAGGTGCTGATCGTCGAGGACGACGACGCGACCCGGGAAGTGGTCCGCCGGTCGCTCGCCCGCCAGGGGTGGTCGGTGACCGAGACGGTGAACGGCCGGGTCGGAATTGAACAGGTCGGTCGCCGGGCCCCGGCCCTGATTTTGCTCGACCTGATGATGCCGGAGATGGACGGGTTCGAGTTCCTGTCCGAGCTGCGGAAGAACCCGGCGTGGGCCCGGATCCCGGTCGTCGTGCTGACGAGCAAGGACCTGTCGGCGGCCGCGCGGGCTGACCTGACTTGGAACGTGGAGCGGATCCTGCAGAAGGGGACGTTCAGCCGGGACGCGCTGCTCCGCGAAGTGCGTATGATCGCGGCCGAGTGTGCGGGGAAGCCGTGCCACCCGGCCGCTGCGGTGACCGCCGGCGCGGACGTGCCGGCGCCGCCGGACGCCGCCGCCCGCGAGGCGTCGGCGGTCGAGGCGGCGGTGGGGATGGGAAAGTCTGAAGTGTGAAGGCTGAAGTCTGAAAAGTGCGGGTTGAATCGAGCAGAGCGCCGGGTAAGCCCCTATTTGCCTCCAGCCTTCACACTTCTGACTTTCTCTTAGAGAGCAGCGAACATGCCACGAATCCTGATCGTCGAGGACAATGAAGAGAACCGTGACTCGCTCAGCCGCCGGCTGCAGCGGCGGGGGTTCGAGGTGATCGTGGCCGTCGACGGCAAGGCCGGCGTCGCCACGGCCAAGGCCGAGCGGCCCGACCTGGTCCTGATGGACATGAACATGCCCGAGCTCGACGGGTGGGAGGCGACCGGGCAGATCAAGGCGGTTCCAGAACTGGCCGCCACCCCCGTGATCGCCCTGACCGCCCACGCGATGAGCGGCGACCGCGAGCGGGCGCTGGCCGCCGGCTGCACCGATTACCACACGAAGCCGATCGAGTTCCCGAAGCTGCTCGCCCAGATCGAGGCGATCCTCAAGTCTGCCGACGCGTGAGGCGGCTGGCCCCGCGCCGGTTCGGCAAGCGCGATCGATGCAAGGGGTGTCCGCGCGGGCCCGTCAGTGGCACCGGCTTCCGGCCCGTGCGCACGGGCCTCGAGTCGAA
>JAQGHJ010000648.1 GCA_028288905.1 Phycisphaerales bacterium
GCGCCCGGCCTGCTCGCCCCCCCTGTCCCCGCCGAGGCCGTCCCGGCCCCCGGTGCCGACCCCCGCTGAGAAGACCCGAGGGATCCGCCATGTCCGCACTGATCACGACCGAGTTGGTGGCGCTCGACGCCGACCTCGGTACCGACAAGGGCTCCGTCGTCCGCCGGCTCGCCGGGCTGGTCGCCGGCGCCGGCCGGGCGACGGGGGCCGACGCCCTCTACGAGGACGCCATGGCCCGCGAGGCCAAGGCGGCCACCGGCCTGCCCGGGGGTATCGCGATCCCGCACTGCCGCTCCGCGGCGGTGACCGAGGCATCGCTGGGCTTCGCCCGGCTGGACCCGAAGGTCGACTTCGGCGCCCCGGACGGCCCCGCTGACCTCGCCTTCCTGATCGCCGCACCCGAGCACGGCGATGCCGACCACCTGACCCTGCTCACCGCGCTGGCCCGGGCCCTGGTGCGCCCGGAGTTCGTCGCCTCGCTGCGCGCCGCCGGCACGCCGGACGAGATCGTCGCCCTGGTGCAGGAGGTCGTCTCCCCCGCGGAGTCGGCCGGTGCGACGGCGGCGGCCACCCCGAGCGCCCCCGCGGTGGACACCACCGCGCCGCAGTCGACCCGCAGCATCGTGGCGGTCAGCGCCTGCCCGACCGGCATCGCGCACACCTACATGGCCGCCGACAAGCTCACCGCCGCCGCCAAGGAGATGGGCGTCGAGCTGCACGTGGAGACCCAGGGCTCCTCCGGCTCCACGCCGCTGGACGCCGCGGTGATCCGCAAGGCCGACGCGGTCATCTTCGCCGTCGACGTCGGCGTGAAGGACCGGCAGCGCTTCGCCGGCAAGCCCGTGGTCCAGTCCGGGACCAAGCGGGCGATGAACGAGCCCGAGGTGATGATCCGCGAGGCGCTGGCCGCTGCTGAGGACCCGAACGCGCGCCGCGTCGAGGGCGGTGGCGGCGGTGGGGACACCGGGACGCCCACCACCGGTGGTGGCGGCGGGCCCAGCGGCGGGGCGGAGGTCCGCCGCTGGCTGCAGACCGGGGTCAGCTACATGATACCGTTCGTCGCGGCCGGCGGGCTGCTGATCGCGCTGGGCTTCCTCTTCGGCGGGTACCAGATCGTCAACGCCGACCCGTCGGCGGACGGCCTCACCTACGCGCAGAACTGGGCGCTGAACAACACCTTCTTCAACCTGCCCAGCGTCGCCGGGGTCGACCACCTCAACGACGGGTTCCTGGGCTACATCGGGGCGTTGTGCACGCTGCTCGGCCAGACCGCCTTCGGTTTCCTGGTGCCGGCACTGGCCGGTTACATCGCCTACGCGATCGCCGACCGGCCGGGCATCGTCCCCGGCTTCGTCGTCGGCGCCGTCTCGGTGACGGTGGGCGCCGGCTTCCTCGGCGGCGTGGTCGGTGGCATCATCGCCGGCTTCGCGGCGCTGTGGATCAGCCGGTGGAAGCTCCCCACCGGGGTGCGCGGTCTGCAGCCGGTGGTGATCATCCCGCTGCTCGCCACACTGATCTCCAGCGGGCTCATGGTCGCGCTTCTCGGCCGCCCCCTGGCCAACGTGCTCACCGGGCTCGGCAACTTCCTCAACGACCTGACCGGCACCTCCGCCTTCGTGCTCGGGATCATCCTGGGTCTGATGATGTGCTTCGACCTGGGCGGGCCGGTCAACAAGGCGGCCTATGTCTTCGCCACCACCGGTCTCACCGCCCAGGCCAGCCACGGCTCGCTGGTCATCATGGCGACCGTGATGGCCGCGGGCATGGTTCCGCCGCTGGCGATGGCCATCTCCACCGTCCTCCGGCCGAAGCTCTACAGCCCGGCCGAGCGCGACAACGGCAAGGCGGCCTGGCTGCTCGGTGCCTCGTTCATCTCCGAGGGCGCGATTCCCTTTGCGGCGGCCGACCCGCTGCGGGTGATCCCGTCGATGATGCTCGGCGGCGCGACCACCGGCGCGATCGTCGCGTCGAGCGGGATCGAGCTGCGGGCCCCGCACGGCGGCGTGTTCGTGTTCTTCGCGATGAGCAACGCCGTGCTGTTCCTGCTCGCCGTGATCATCGGGGCGATCGTCGGTGGCCTCGCGGTGACCGTCGCCAAGAGCATCGGACGGACGCCGACCGACGCCGTCCCCGAGGACGCCGTCGACCTCGAGCACGCCCACGCCCCCGCCCACGGCCATGCCCCCGCTGCCCCGGCGGGTGCCGCCGTCGCGCAGCAGGCAAGCTGATCACCCCACCATCGATCCGAGAAGAGGCACCGATGCCCTCCAAGACCGTCACCGTCGGCTCCGCCGTCGGCCTGCACGCCCGCCCCGCCGCGCTCATCGCCGAGGCGGTGTCGAAGTCCGGCGTGCCGGTCACGCTTGCCACGCCCGGCGGGAATGCGATCGACGCCGGCACGCCCCTCATGATCATGACCCTCGGTGCCAAGAAGGGCACCGAGGTCGTCGTCAGCAGTGACGACGAGGCAGTGCTCGGCCAGATCGCCGACATGGTCACTGCCGACCTCGACGCCGACTGATCCA
>JAQGHJ010000686.1 GCA_028288905.1 Phycisphaerales bacterium
CCTTCGCGGCGATCGTCCGGGCGGCCGTCGCGGCGTAGATGCTCCGCTTCCAGTACCCGAGGTGCTGGAACCCGTTCGGCTTCGCCGTCGCCTTGGCCAGGTTCGTCACGAGCGAGAACCCGAGCACCAGGGTCTTGACCGCCTGGAGCCCGAGGATCACCAGGGCGTGGCTGATCGTGCCGACGGGCTGGCTCCGGGCGTAGAAGCTGGAGTTGACCGTCCGGAGGATCTTGCCCGCCAGGGCCGGGTCCTTGGAGATCGTCCGGGCGATCTCGGCGATGTCCGCGTCCGGCCGCTGGGCCAGGTCGAGCACCTGGATCGCGATCGCCGGCATCGACGGCAGATTCGGGCACCGCTTGATGCGTTCGACGAGCGGTTCACTCATGGCGGGCACGCGGCGGGCGGCTGGGTCGGCGGAGCCTCGTCGTTCGAGGGGGCTCGGGCCCGCCTCAGCACCCGGTATCGGCCGGATCGGGCCGGCACTTTTTCACCTAGCTCCTAGCCGCCCCGCCGCACCGGGGGAGGGCTATCGGTTTATCGGTATGCGCAAATCCCGTGAACCCCGGCGGCAGACCTTGGACGCGGCTACCGTTGCGGGTAACGTGCCCGCCGCCCGCAGCCGAGCCGGCCGCGGGACGACCCCAACCGACCGCGCCGCGGCGTCGCCGATGAACCCGAACTTGACCCCATAACGGCCGCGCAGTACAACCCGTTCTCCGACTTTGTACCTTTTTTCACAAAGTCGCCGGTAGCGCGGTTCGGGAAAGCCGGCCGGGCGTGAATCGGTCGGTGGCCGGGGCGAGGCCGGGAGGGCTGGCGGACGACGCCGGGCCGGCTCGGTCGTAAGGGCGGCGACGCGGCGGGTGGACGAACGGCGGCCCGCCGGTCCAACGCGGCGGCCGGCAGAAGCACTTCCCGGCGAGCCGCCGCTGCCGCGGCCTGCCGCGGACCCGACAATCTCGACCCCGCGTGCGGCCCGCCGGCCGCGGCGGCGGTTCGGAACGAAAGGCCGGCACCCCGCCGGACGAACAGGGATGGCCCAGCTCTTCCACCGTAGCGCGAACACGATCGCGAAGGTCAGCATCGTCGGCGGCGTCGTCCTGCTGGCGGCCCTCGGCGGGATCGCCCACACGGTCGACCAGTCGCCGTACACGACGAACCAGAGCGTGATCCGCGAGCAGCCGGTCCCGTTCAGCCACGAGCACCACGTCAAGGGGCTCGGCATCGACTGCCGGTACTGCCACACGTCGGTCGAACAGTCGCACTTCGCGAACATCCCGGCGACCAAGACCTGCATGACCTGCCACTCGCAGGTGTGGACGAACGCCGAGGTGCTCCGCCCGGTCCGCGAGAGCTGGGCGACGAACACCCCGATCAGTTGGACCCGGGTCCACGACCTGGCCGACTTCGTCTACTTCAACCACGGGATCCACGTCGCCAAGGGCGTCGGGTGCTCGACTTGCCACGGGCCGGTCGACCACATGCCGCTCATGTGGCAGCACGCGACGCTGACGATGAGCTGGTGCCTCGAGTGCCACAGGGCCCCGGAGAAGTTCATCCGCCCGCGGGAGCAGGTGTTCAACCACGAGTACCGGGTCGACCGCGACTCGGGCCGGCCGGAGAAAACGCAGGCGGAACTCGGCCCGAAACTGGTCGAGGAGTACCGGATCCGCAAGGAACAATTGACGAACTGCGGCATCTGTCACCGCTGACGACGCGGCGCCCGAACGACCCCAGAGGTGACCCGGCGGGACACGCGCCGGGACGAGACGCACCGGCGAGGCCCGCCCCCCAAGGGCCCAGCAACACGAGCGATCCATGAGCGACCGCGGCAGCAGCAACATCACCGAGACCGACCTGCCCGAGCAGGCCGTCGCGAGCCCGAAGTACGTCGACCTGACCGCGTTCGGCGGCCTGAAGAAGAAGGTCGAGGTCCGCGCCCCGGACGGCCGGCGGGCTTACCGCAGCCTGGACGAACTGTGCGAGACGACCGAGTTCCGGCAGATGATGGACCGGGAGTTCCCGCAGGCCGCCGGCGAGTGGGACGACGGGGTCAGTCGCCGGAACTTTATGAAGCTGATGGGCGCGTCGCTCGCCCTCGCCGGGCTGACCAGCGCCGGCTGCGGCAAGCCCGAAGAGCGGATCGTCCCCTACGTGCAGCAGCCGGAAATCTTGGTCCCCGGCAAGCCGTTGTTTTACGCCTCGGCCATGCCTTGGGCCGGGTACGGCAAGGGCGTGCTCGTCGAGCAGCACGAGGGCCGGCCGACGAAGATCGAGGGGAACAAGGACCACCCGTCCAGCCGCGGGGCGGCCGACGTCTGGTGCCAGGCGTCGATCCTGACGATGTACGACCCGGACCGGTCCCAGGTCCTCACCCGCTTCGGCAACGTGTCGAGCTGGGGCGCGTTCGAGCTGGCCCTGTCCGACGCCCTGACGTTCCAGGACTGGAACGGCGCAAAGGTCGCCCGCCGCACCGCTCCCGCCAACGTTCGCATCCTGACCGAGACGGTCACCTCCCCGACGATCAAGGCCCAGATCGACGGGCTGAAGAAGACGTTCCCCAGCCTTGTCTGGCACAAGTTCGACGCCGTCGGCCGGGACAACACCCGGGCCGGGGCAAAGGCGGCGTTCGGCGAGGACGTCGAGGCGGTCTACGACTTCAGCAAGGCCGAGGTCGTCGTCGCGCTCGACTCGAACTTCTTCGTCGACGACCCCGGGTCGATGCGGTACTCGAACGACTACCTGAAGCTCCGCCGGGTGCGGGCGACGATGCCGGCCGACCCGGACGTCGCGACCACCCACGCCGAGATCCCGGGGACGCCGGCGGGCGAGGCCAAGTCGCGGGGCACGGCCAGCGGGCCGCGGCTCGCGCCGGGCAACCGGCTGTTCGCGGTCGAGAGCACCCCGACGCTCGTCGGGTCGATGGCCGACCACAAGCTGCGGGTGAAGCCGGACCAGGTCCAGGCGTTCGCCGCCGCCCTGCAGAAGGCCGTCGCGGCCGGGTCGGCCGAGGGCGCGACGTTCGCCGGTGCAGAGAAGTGGTTCGCCGGTCTCGTCGGCGAGCTGCTCGCCAAGAAGGGCAAGAGCCTCGTGGTCGCCGGCGAGTACGCCGCCCCCGAGGTTCACGTGCTGGCCCACGCCATCAACTCAGCGCTCGGCAACGTCGCCGCCGCCGGCGAGGAGAAGCCGGTCAAGCTGATCCCGGCCGTCGATGCTAACCCCGTCGATTCGGTTCAGTCGCTGACCGAGCTGACGGCCGCCGTCACCGCCGGTCAGGTGGACGTGCTGTTCATCCTTGGCGTCAACCCGGTCTACACCGCGCCGGCCGACCTGAAGTTCACCGACCTGCTGACGAACAGCTACGTCGGAGGCAAGGGCAAGCTGTTCATCGCCCACCTCGGGCTGTACGAGGACGAGACGGCCCGGATGGCCGAATGGCACGTGCCCGAGGCGTTCTTCCTCGAGGCCTGGGGCGACGTCCGGGCCCACGACGGCACCGCCTCGATCATCCAGCCGCTGATCGCCCCGCTCTACCCGGCCAGCAGGTCGGCGGTCGAGATGCTCGCCGCCCTGTCAGACCGGGCGACGGTCGCGACGAACCACCCGATCACCACGCAGCCCGCGACCGCCCCGGCCGCGCCGTCGGGGCCGGCCACGCTGCCGGGCAACGTCCCCGCGCCGACCGGGTCGGGCGGGTACGAGGTCGTCCGCAACACGTGGCGGCAGCTGTCCGGCAAGACCGGCGGCGACTTCGAGACGTTCTGGACGATGTCGCTGCACAACGGCGTCGTCGAGAACACCGCCGCCGCCGCCAAGGCCGTTACCGTCAAGCCCGACGCCGTCGCCAAGGCCGCACAGCCGGTGGCCGCCGCGGGCGGGATGACCCTGATGTTCCGGCCCGACCCGACGCTGTGGGACGGGGCGTGGGCCAACAACGGCTGGCTCCAGGAACTGCCGAAGCCGCTGACGAAGCTGACCTGGGACAACGCCCTGCTCATCAGCGTTAAGGCCGCCAAGGCACTCGGCCTGACGGACGTCGAGACGGGCAACGTGTTCAAGGAGAAGTTCACAACCGCCCTCGAGAAGACGGTTGATGTCTCGGCCGGGACGTTGTCGCTCAAGGGCGTGCCGGTGTGGGTGATGCCCGGGCACCCGGACGGGTGCGCGACGCTGTACCTCGGCGGCGGCCGCAAGTGGGCCGGTCGGGTCGGGTCGCCGGTGGACGCGCAGGTCGGGTTCGACGCGTACACGCTGCGGGCGTCCGCGTCCCGGTGGTTCGCCGCCGCGACCGTCACGCCGGCCGGCGGGACCTACAAGCTGGCCGTCACGCAGAACCACCAGGTCATCAACCACGAGCTGAACCACAAGCGCGAGTTGGTGATCGCCGGGTCGAGCATCGCCGAGGTGGCCGACGAGTACGAGCACGAACTGGCCGAGCGCGAGGGCGGCAAGGCCGAAGAGCACAAAGACCACGCCGGGCACGAGGCCAAGGCCGAGTACAAGTACGACTACGACAAGAACCTTCGCACCGCCCGGTCGGTCGGACTGCCGATCCTCCCGCAGGACGCCAGCGCGTCGTCGGTGTCGCTGTTCCCGGAGAACCCGGACAACCGCATCACCCCCGAGAACCCCGGCGGCCAGGACCCGCGGTACGCCGCCTGGGGCATGGTCATCGACCAGACGGCGTGCATGGGCTGCAACGCCTGCGTCGTCGCCTGCCAAGCCGAGAACAACATCCCCGTCGTCGGCAAGGCGATGGTGATGATGGAACGGGAGATGCACTGGCTCCGGATCGACACCTACTACATCGGTAAGGGCGTCGCCGGCGACGAGCACGGGCACACCGACACCGTCGACGTGTCGGACCCGGACGCGACGTACTTCCAACCGCTGCCGTGCATGCAGTGCGAGAAGGCCCCCTGCGAGGTCGTGTGCCCCGTCGCCGCGACCGTGCACAGCAAGGAGGGGCTGAACGACATGGTGTACAACCGGTGCGTCGGCACCCGGTACTGCTCGAACAACTGCCCCTACAAGGTGCGGCGGTTCAACTTCCTGAAGTACAACGACGACACGACGCCGGTCCTGAAGTTGCTGCGGAACCCCGAGGTGACGGTCCGCAGCCGCGGCGTGATGGAGAAGTGCACGTACTGCGTGCAGCGGATCAGCCGCGGCCGGATCGAGGCGAAGAAGGCCGAGGTCGCGATCGTGGCCAACGGCGGGTCGGCCGCCGACGCCGACAAGGCCTGGAAGGGCGTGCTCGGGTCGATCCAGACCGCCTGTGCCCAGGCCTGCCCGACGCAGGCGATCGTGTTCGGGAACATGGCCGACGTGCAGTCACCGGTCGCCCAGCTGAAGCAGGAGCCGGTCGGGTTCCACTACGGGCTGCTGGCCGAGCTGAACACCCGGCCGCGGACGTCCTACCTGGCCCGGATCAACAACCCGTTGCCCGGGACCGGCGAGTCTCACGAGACCAACACCGGCACCGGCGGCGTGAACAAGGAAGCCCCCGGCCCCCGCGGCGAGCACTGACGGCAGACCGCACGCACCGCCGGAGACCGCAGCCGGCCGACCGACGCGAACGTAACCCCGCCCGCCCGAGCCGCCCGGCCCGGACCGGGCGGCACGAGAGGTATCGATGAGCGCCTCCTCAGCAGCCGACGACACCAGCGCGAGCTACGGCAACGTGGTTGCCGGCGCGACGCCCGACGACGACTACCTCGGCGCGCCGCACACGTACGCCTCCATCGGCGACAAGATCAGCAACGTCATCCTGACGACGAAGGTCCCCCGGTACTGGCCGATCATCATCACGATCGGGCTGCTCGGGACCATGTCGATGACGTACGCGATCGGCGTCCTGCTCGCCAAGGGCGTCGGCGTCTGGGGCAACAACGTCCCGGTCGGGTGGGCGTTCGACATCATCAACTTCGTCTGGTGGATCGGCATCGGGCACGCCGGCACGCTGATCTCGGCCATCCTGCTGCTGCTCAAGCAGCAGTGGCGGACGAGCATCAACCGGTTCGCCGAGGCGATGACCCTGTTCGCCGTCGCGTGCGCCGGACTGTTCCCGCTGCTACACGTCGGCCGGCCCTGGCTCGCCTACTGGCTGCTGCCGTACCCGAACACGATGGGCATGTGGCCGCAGTGGCGCAGCCCGCTGATGTGGGACGTGTTCGCCGTCAGCACGTACGCGACCGTGTCCCTGCTGTTCTGGTACGTCGGGCTGATCCCCGACCTGGCCAACCTGCGGGACAAGGCCAAGAACAAGGTCGCCAAGTACATCTACGCCGCCGGCGCGCTCGGCTGGCGCGGGTCGACGATCCACTGGAGCCGGTACACGGTCGCGTACCTGCTGTTGGCCGGGCTGAGCACGCCGCTGGTCGTGTCGGTGCACACGATCGTGTCGTTCGACTTCTCGGTGGGCATCGTGCCGGGCTGGCACGCGACGATCTTCCCGCCCTACTTCGTGGCCGGGGCCGTGTTCGCCGGGTTCGCGATGGTGCTCACGCTCGGCATCCCGCTCCGCAAGGTGTACGGGCTGCAGGACATGATCACCGACCACCACCTCGAGGTGATGGCGAAGGTCATGCTGACGACCGGGCTGATCGTCAGCTACGGCTACATGACCGAGATCTTCCTGACCTTCTACTCCGGCGACCACTTCGAAGAGTACATGATGTGGAACCGGTTCAAGGGCCCCTACGCCTGGGCCTTCTGGACCCTGATGACGTGCAACATCGTGGCGATCCAGCCGCTGTGGTTCAAGCCGTTCCGCCGCAACGTGTACAGCCTGTTCATCATCTCGATGTTCGTGAACGTCGGGATGTGGTTCGAGCGG
>JAQGHJ010000721.1 GCA_028288905.1 Phycisphaerales bacterium
CTCGACGTCGTCTACAACCACACCTGTGAGGGGAACCAGCTGGGCCCGAGTTTGAGCTGGCGCGGGATCGACAACCTGAGCTATTACCGCCTGAGCCCGGACGACAAGCGGTACTACATGGACTTCACCGGGTGCGGGAACGGCCTGAACATGATGCACCCGCGGGTGCTCCAGCTGATCATGGACAGCCTGCGGTACTGGGTGACCGAGATGCACGTCGACGGGTTCCGGTTCGACCTGGCCAGCACGCTGGCCCGGGAGCTGATGGAGGTGAACCGGCTCGGGGCGTTCTTCGACATCATCCACCAGGACCCGATCATCTCGCAGGTGAAGCTGATCGCCGAGCAGTGGGACGTCGGGCCCGGCGGGTAACAGGTCGGGAACTTCCCGGTCCTGTGGACCGAGTGGAACGGCAAGTACCGGGACACGGTCCGGCGGTTCTGGAAGGGCGAGGGCGGGACGGCCGGCGAGCTGGCGACCCGGCTGGCCGGCAGCTCCGACCTGTACCAGGACGACGGCCGCAAGCCGTACGCGAGCATCAACTTCATCACCTGCCACGACGGGTTCTGCCTGCGGGATTTGGTCAGCTACAACGAGAAGCACAACGAGGCGAACGGCGAGAACAACAACGACGGGGCGAACGACAACGACAGCTGGAACTGCGGGGCCGAGGGCCCGACCGACGACCCGGCGATCAACGCCCTGCGGGAGCGGCAGCGGCGGAACCTGTTCGCCACGCTGATGTTCTCCGAGGGCGTCCCGATGATGTGGGGCGGGGACGAGCTGAGCCACACGAAGAACGGGAACAACAACACCTACTGCCAGGACAACGAGCTGACCCACGCCAGTTGGGAGCTGGACGAGGGCAAGCGGAAGTTTCTCGACTTCGTCCGCACCTGCACCCGGATCTGGCGGGAGCAGCCGGTGCTCCAGCGGCGGAAGTTCTTCGTCGGCCGCCCGATCCGAGGGAGCGAGATCAAGGACATCTCGTGGTTCGGGCCCGACGGCAACGAGATGGACGACTCGGCGTGGCAGCGGGGCGACGTCCACACGCTCGGCATGCGGCTGGCCGGCGACCTGATCGACGAGACCGGCGAGCGGGGCGAGCCGATCGTCGGGGACACGCTGCTGCTGTTGTTGAACAACCACTGGGAGGAACGGCCGTTCGTCCTCCCGGCGACCAAGCCCGAACACGTCTGGGAGACGATGATCGACACCCGGGATCCCGACGCCCCCCACCGCACGATCCGCGGCGGCGACAAGTTCCCGTTGTTCGGGCGGTCGTTGGTGCTCCTCCGGACGATCCTGCAGGAGGAGGCCGGGCAGGAGATGACCCACCGCCAGGCCGATGCCCTCCGGCGGGACGCCCACCGGGGCCGAGCCGCCAATCAGGCCGACTCCCCTTTGTTGCGGTGAGTCGGCTGGTTGGGGAGAGGCGTGGCGAGCGGGGCCGACGTACGCGTCACGGCGGGGGGCCGCGGATCAACAAGGAAGTCGGAAGATGACGCTTGATGCTCGTGTGACGAAAATTGCGGACGACGCCCCCGCACCCCGCCGCCTCCCAGTCGGGGCCGAGGTGCTGCCGGGGGACGGCGGCGTGCACTTCCGCCTCTGGGCCCCGAAGCGCAAGCGGGTGGCGGTCGTGTTCGAGGTGGGCCCCGCGAAGCGGGCGGACCTCAAGCTCGCGTGCGGGGACGGAGGGTACTTCTCGGGCGCGTCGGCCGAGGCCCGGCCCGGGGACCGCTATCGCTTCCGGCTCGACGACGACGCCACGCTCTATTCCGACCCGGTCAGCCGGTACCAGCCAGACGGCCCGCACGGCCCGTCCGAGGTCGTCGACCCGTTCGCCTTCCGGTGGACCGTCGACGGGTGGCCCGGCATTCCGGCCCACGGGCAGGTTTTGTACGAGCTGCACATCGGCACGTTCACTCCCGAGGGCACGTGGGCGGCGGCGGCCGCCAAGCTGCCGGAGCTCAAGGCGCTCGGCGTGACGTGCGTGGAAGTGATGCCCGCGAATGAGTTCGCCGGCCGGTGGGGGTGGGGGTACGACGGGGTCGACCTGTTCGCCCCCTACCACCACTACGGCACCCCGGACGACGCGCGGCGGTTCGTGGACGCGGCCCACGCCGCCGGTCTCGCCGCGATTCTCGACCTGGTCTACAACCACTTCGGGCCGGACGGGAACTACCTGCGGGCGTTCAGCGACGATTACTTCAGCCACACCCACATGACCGACTGGGGTGAGGCGATCAACTTCGACGGGCCTGACTGCCACGGCCCGCGCGAGTTCTTCCTGGCCAACGCCCGGCACTGGATCGAGGAGTACCGGTTCGACGGGTTCCGGTTCGACGCCACTCAGGCGATGATCGATACCACCGCGAGCCACATCCTCCAGGAGATCACGGCGACGGCCCGGGCGGCGGCGAAGGGTCGGTCGATCTACCTCATCAACGAGAACGAGCCACAGCACACCCGGCTCGTCCGTCCGATCGACAAGGGCGGCTTCGGCATGGACGCGCTGTGGAACGACGACTTCCACCACAGTGCGCTGGTGCAGGTGTCCGGGCGGAACGAGGCGTACTACGCGGACTACTTCGGGCGGCCGCAGGAGTTCCTCTCGTCTGCCAAGTACGGGTACCTGTTCCAGGGGCAGCGGTACAAGTGGCAGAAGAAGCGGCGCGGCACGCCCGGGCTCGACCTGCCGCCCACCGCGTACGTCCACTTCCTGCAGAACCACGACCAGGTCGCCAACAGTGGCCGCGGGCTCCGGCTTCACCAGATCGCCGGG
>JAQGHJ010000787.1 GCA_028288905.1 Phycisphaerales bacterium
GTCGGCGACTTCATGATGGACCGGTACCTGTACGGGAACGCCGAGCGGCTCAGCCCTGAGGCCCCGGTGCCGGTGCTGCACTTCCAGTCCGAGGAGTTCCGGCTCGGCGGGGCCGGGAACGTGGCGGCCGGGCTGGCGGCGCTGAACGCCGACGTCCGGGTGGTCGGGGTGGCCGGGGACGACGCGATGGCGGGGACGCTCGCCGAGCACCTGGCCGCGTGCGGGTGCGACGTGGCCGGGCTCGTCCGCTGCCCCGGGCGGCCGACGACGACGAAGATGCGGCTCGTCGGGTCCGCCCAACACCGCCACCCGCAGCAGATGCTGCGGCTCGACTTCGAGCAGTCCACCCCGCTCGCCCCGTGCGACGAGGACGCCCTGATCGCCGCGTTCGCCGCGGCCGTGGTCGGGGCGGCCGTGGTTTGCATCGAGGATTACAACAAGGGGGCGGTCACCGAGCGGGTGTGCCGGGAGGTGATCCGCCTCGCCCGCGCCCGGGGCGTGCCGGTGCTGGTCGACCCGGCCAACTTGGCGAGCCTGTCGGACTACGCCAAGTACACCGGGGCCGCCTGCGTCAAGCTCAACCGGATCGAGACCCAGAAGGCGACCGGCATCCGCCCGGACACGCCCGAGGCGTGCGAGGCGGCGGCCCAGGCGCTGGTCGACGCGCTCGGGCTCGACGCGGCCGTCGTCACGCTCGACAAGGACGGGGCGTACCTCGGCCGGTACACGGGCGGGGGCGAGGGCGGCGACGGGGACGACCGGGCGTTCGCCGGCGAGCAGCTCCGCACCCGGGCCCGGCAGGTGTACGACGTGACCGGGGCGGGTGACATGGTGCTGGCGGCGCTGGCCGTCGCCCGGGCGGCCGGGGCGACGTGGCACGAGGCGGTCATGCTGGCGAACGTGGCCGGCGGCCTGGAGGTCGAGCGGTTCGGGGCGGTGCCGATCAAGCCGGGCGAGATCGCCCAGGAGCTGATGAGCGAGGCCCACGAGCACCTGGGCAAGCGGCGGACGCTCGACCAGCTGCTGCCGGAGCTCGCCCGCCACCGCGGGGCCGGGCGGCGAATCGTGTTCACGAACGGGTGCTTCGACCTGATCCACCTCGGGCACGTGAAGTACTTCCGGTACGCCAAGGCCCAAGGCGACCTGCTCGTGGTCGGGGTGAACACGGACGCGAGCATCCGCGGGCTCAAGGGGAGCAAGCGGCCGATCGTGAACGAGGACGACCGGGTCGAGGTGCTGCAGGAGCTGGAGAGCATCGACTACCTCGTGCTGTTCGGGGACGAGACGCCGATCACGCTGATCGAGGCCGTCCGCCCGGACGTGCTGGTCAAGGGGGCGGACTACGCCAAGGAACAGGTCGTCGGGTGGGACGTGGTCGAGGGGTACGGCGGGCGGGTCGCGCTCGCCCCGCTGGTCGACGGCCGGAGCACGAGCAACGTGATCAGCCGGATCGTCGACGCTTACGGCGGCGGCGGCGGCGGCGGCGCGTCGTCCAACCGAAGTTGATCACGCCCCCGATCCGCCGTCGGTTTCCTCTCCTTGCCGTGCGAGGCAAGGTCGAGTGTTGGTCCTCGGACAGAAGCCTGCAGGGCGGAGCGCGGGGTCGCGACTCGTGGGTGCCATGGGCTGCGGAATCCCGCTGCCCGAAGCGAACGGCGAACGGGCTAGTAAGACTCAGCCGGCAAGCGAGCTTCACCACCAATAGGTAGGCGGGCCCGCTTGCCCATGACAGTCCTGCTACACCAACTCACGCGTCCCGAGGCGTCCGCCGTCAAAACGGATCGAGGGAGCCTGACCACCCAAAACGCGCCCTCCCCCCCTTTGCCCTCACCAAGAGTTCGCAGGGGGCCGGGAGGGCGGGCGCCGTCACCTCGGGTTGAGGAAACACACACGACTCCGCCCGCGGCCCCCGCTTCCGAAATTCCTCGCCAAAATCGGCGCTGCCCTCCACAGTTCGCCTGCCTATAACCGCTCAAGCAGACGCGATCGTACGCGGCACCACTTACTCCCGAAGGGAGCTTCCGACATGAGCATCGCAGACGAATACGGGTCCACGGGCGGCGGCACGGGCACCCCCGAGGCGACGGCAACCGACGCGCACAAGACCATGCAGGACGTGAAGGCCCTGGCGACCGAGAAGGTCGGCATGCTGCGGGACCAGGCGACGGAAAAGGCCGGCCAACTGAAAGACCAGGCGTCAGCGATGTACGACCAGGGAAAGGAGCAGGCCCAGCAGTACTACGACCAGGGCAAGGCCGCCCTCGGGCAGTACGAGGAGTCGCTCGAGTCGTACATCCGCGAGAAGCCGCTGCAGTCGGTGCTGATCGCGGCCGGCGTGGGCGCGGTGCTGGGCATCCTGATGAAGCGGTGACCGACCGAGCGGCGACGGCCGTGCGCCGGCCCCGGTCGGGGCCGAGCGACACAGGCGCCGGGCCCGGCGCTTGTCGTGGGGCAGGCGTCACCGCCCGTCCTCGCGCACCGGTCGGGCCGAGGCCCGCGCGCAAGATCCAAGATTAAGGCGACCCGACCTGCTGCCGTCGGCACCCCGGGCCGGGGTGGCCGCGGGAAGGATTGATATGGCTGTCACTCCACCGAACCCCGATCCGGCCGCCGGCGCGGGCTACACGGGCCGGACCCGGGCCGACGACGCCGGACCGGGAACCTACCCGCCGGGCCAATCGCCCCCGGGCTACCGCCCGCCGGGCGCCGACGGGCATACCCACGACGGGTCGTCCGCGCAACGGTTCGCGTCCTGGCAGGAGGTGTCCGCGTCCCTCGTCGAGCGGGTCGGGGAAATCCGCGAGTACGTCGGGTACTACGCGGCCACCAAGACCGACGCGATCAAGCAGCAGGCGATCTGGGTCGGCGTGTACGCCGTCCTGGGCGTGGTCGCGGCCGTCGTCGGGCTGGCGGCGCTGGTCACGACCGGCGTGCTGCTGATGACCGGCATCGCCGGGGCGCTCGGCGCGCTGTTCGGCGGCCGGCCGTGGCTCGGGCAGTTGGTCACCGCCGTCCTGGTGTTGGCGCTGATCGGCGTCGGGGCGGTCGTGGGGATGAAGGTGTTGGCCGGCACGTTCCGCAAGAGCTTGAGGGCGAAGTATGACCAGCGACACGAAGACCAACGCGCCCGGTTCGGGGCCGACGTCCCACAGCGCGCCCGCGAGCGGCAAGCCCAGGAAGCCGCGGCCTGACGAGCTGCCGCCGACCGACCCCAAGTCGCCCGACTACGACCGGGCGCTGGACGCCGGCGTGCCGGACGACAAGCTCACGGACGCCGAGTACCTCCGCCGCCAGGGCGAGCGGGCGAAGACCGCCATCATGGGCGCGGCGACGGCCCTGAAGGCGACGGCGACCGGCGGGGCCAAGGGTCTCGTGTCCGGGTTCAAGGGCACCGACCCCGACGCCGACGGCACGTCTTCGGCCACGGGCCAGGGGACTTCGTCTGGTGCCGACGGCGGGATGAAGGCCAAGGCGGCCGATGCCGTCGCCAAGGCCCAGGACAAGCTGCAGGGCGTGGTCCGCGAGCACCCGTGGTACACGGTCGCGGCCGCCGCCGCGACCGGGTTCGCCGGTGCCGTCTACCTCGACCCGACCCGGTTCGGCCGGCTCCGCGGGCGGATCAAGAAGCTCGAGGCCCGGCTCAAGGAGCACGAGAAGGCCGTCGAGAGGGAGGCGCATGCGGCCGCGTCCCCGCCGCCGCCCCGCGGCGACCCGAAGGCTTCTTCCAAGGACGGCGGGTCGGCCAAGGCCTCCCTGTTGTCGAGCCTCGGCACGATGGTGCTGGGCGAGGCCGTCCGGACGCTCAAGCCGATGGTCATCGAAAAACTCGCCCCGATCATGGCCGGCATGGGCGGGATCGGCACCCAGCCGGTTGACGGCTCACCCGACGGCGGCCCCGGCGACCCGGAAGGTCTCTCGCCCGAGGTGATCGCCGCCCTTCGCGAGCGGATCCGCAACGGCCCGCCACCAGGGTACGGCGGCCCCGAGACGGTTACCGCCACCGGGCAGCAGGTGCCACCGCGTGCGGCCGGCGACGCGTCGATCTGATTTGCGCAGTCGGGCATCGCTGCGGGCCGGCTGAGTTTAATCTCACAAGGATCCCGGCCGCATCGTGGCCGGGATCCTCTCATCTTGGGCACGCGTCGCGGGTGTTTTTGAGACCCCGCGTTGCGCCGCGAGTCCCGCCTTGGTGGGGTGCTCCGAGCGCATTCAATCGAGAAGCCTTCGTCAAGGGGCCCGACGCGCATACCGGACCTGCTTTAGGGGTCCGATAAATGAGTCGATTCGCACGCTCACACGTGTCCCGACTTCGATTGAACGACGCTGCCGTCAAATCGGCGACGTCGGACGTCCAATAAGCACGTCCTGGAGAAAAATTCCGTTGGCCGCTCAAGTCCCGCGGGGTAATGTCGTGCGGCCTCATCGGGCATCAGTGGAGGAGCGAGTTCGCGGTCAACTGCCCACGCGACTCACGCTTTCCCTGCCGCCCGGCCCTCACTGCTCGCCGGACCTTTTTCCCGAGAACCCGCCATGAAAGCCGCAACCCGCTCCTCGGTGCGCGTGTCCGACTCGCCGCGCGGCGTTCGCCGGACGGTTCGGTGGGTCGTGGCTGCCCTTCTCTTGGCACCGTCGGCCGGCCTCTCCGTGGGGGACAACGGTCCGGCACGCCTTAACCCTTCGACCCCTCCGGCCGCCGAGTCGGGTGCAGTGGCCAACCTGCGAATCGAAGTGCGGCTCCGCAAGCTCCACCTCGTCCGGCCCGACCTCATCCAGTACCCGCTGGCCTTTGACGTCGTCTGCTAAATACGGCTCGATCCACCTCGCGTCATACCGAAACAAGCGAGCCGTCCCCGGATGAGCTGAAGGCAACGCACATCACATCGCCCACCACCCGCTCGCGACACGGAGCGAAGCCGACACATTTCATTGGAAAATCGGTTTGCTTCGTGGGATACTTCGAGCGCACGTCAGAACGTTGTGACAGTCTCCGCTACGAGGGTTGGCTACGTGGGTATCGACGGAGCCCCGTTTAGCAGCGGGGACGCGGGTAGTTCCTAAGGCTGCTGCAATAAACTTGCGGACCCATTTGGCGTAAAGCCGGTGGTCGCTCCGGCACAGTTGACCGGCGCGCTGGCGGGTCGGTCGGTCATACGGGAAACCGCTACCACATCGTTCACACGATATGAGCATGGCACGAGGATACTAGTTCAATCTGCGGCGACCTAGATCCGGTGGGCAATGTGGCCAGGGGTTCATTTGGCGCGGAGGATAGGAACATGAAACGCACGCGGACGAACGCATTCACCCTCGTCGAACTGCTGGTCGTGATTGGGATCATCGCGCTGTTGATCTCGATCCTCCTGCCGAGCTTGAACAAGGCAAGGGAATCGGCAAGGACGATCAAGTGCCTGAGTAACCTGCGACAGCTTGGGATGGCGACGATCAGCTATGCCAACGAGCACAAGCAATACTTTCCTTACCCAACCACCACCCTCGGCGAGCAAATGCTGTGGTTCGGCGTGGTAGATCCTTATCTTGGCGGGACGATTGCAACGGGCCGAACGGGCGTGGCCGCGGAACGGGCGTACACGTCCTTCAAGCAGTGCGTCGTCTGGGAGGAGTTCGATGCCGGTGGATTGAAGACGACCGGTGCCCAAGACCCGCTTAAGGAGGGATCCCGCTCCTTTAAGATGAACTCCCACCTGCGCCGCTTGACGTTTAACGGCACCAAGAACGTCGCGTCGTTGGCAAAGGTCACCGATGTGCGGGAGTCAACCAACTTCGTCATGTTCGGTGACGCCGTGTCGATGGACCAGACCGGGCCGGTCGACGCGAGCGACAACACGCAGTTTTCGTTCGAGGTGAACAACAAGGCGAACCCGTCCCCCGCGTTGAGGCACAACAAGGACGCAGCGAACACCGTGTTCGTCGACGGGCACGCCGCGACAATCTATGCCAAGACTACGACGCGCAGCGTTTTGTCTCCGTTGCCGTCGCTCACTATGAAGACTTGGGAGAGCGAGTGGGTGAATGCCGGCGGCACGCCGGCCGATGTCCCGGACGGGACGAAGCCCGCCGAGGCGCAGGGGCTAAAGCGGAACCCGTACATGGATTTGGTTTGGTCGCAGCCTGGACTGCTCTATCGCCCCTGAATCCGCAGCCACGGGCGTTTGGGTGAGGACGAAGCAGCGGGCCGGGCGTCGACGGACGCCCGGCCCGCCCTCGTTCATCGCCCGGCCCGGAGACGATCCGTCATGGCGGAAACGTCAAACGCGGCTTTCGGGCGCACGCCGGACGTCAGGTCCCGCGCGAAACGGCCGAGCGTCTCGCTCACCTGCGGCGGCCGCTCGACCGGGGCTAAGTGCCCAGCACCGAGAATCACTGCGAGCGTCGCCCCCACGATTCCGTCACGCATGTCCTCCGCCAGCTTCGGCGGCGTGATCTGGTCACTGTCGCCCACCACCACCAGCGTCGGCACGGCGATCGCCGCCAGCCCGGGCGTCGCGTCCGGGCGGTCGCGGAGGGCGACCATCGCCCGCTCGACCGTGTCGGCCGTGTACCCCTCGGCCATCCGGCGGACGGCGGCGGCCAGCTCGGGCCGGGCCACATCCGCACTTGGGGCGAACAGCTTGGGCAGCATGGCGTCGACGACGGCACCCGGCCCCTTCGCCCGCGCCAGGTCGATGTTCTTCTGCCGGTTCGCCTTCGCCGCGGCCGAGTCGGGCCCGGCCTGGGTGTCGAGCAGCGCCAGCCCGAGCAGGTCCGCCGGGTACCGCCGGGCGAACGCCAGGGCGACGTACCCGCCCATCGACAACCCGCCGAGGACGCACGGCAGCGCACTGACCGCGGCCAACAGATGGCGGACGTCGTCGGCCAAGTCCTCGACGGTGAATGGTCGCGCGGCCCGCGTCCCGGCCGCCGCCGGGCTCCGCCCGAACCCGCGGAGATCCGGGGTGATCACCCGGCACGTCCCTGCCAGCGCGGCCGCCTGCGCGTCCCACATCCGGTGGTCGACCGGGAACCCGTGCAGCAGCACGAGCGGCGTGCCCCGGCCGCGGTCCTCGTAATACAGGCTAATGCCGCCGGCGGTCGTGTGGGTGGGCATGGCGATCAAGGTAACGAACCGCGGCCCGCGCGCGGACGCAGGAATGAAGAAGCCCGAATGACGAAAGACGGAACGAAGAGGGGAGACCAGAGTCCTCCCCCCCGTTTCGTCATTCGGGCTTCGTCATTCCGCCACCCCGGCGGCGTCGCCGGCCTTCCCTTTTCCGCCGCCCGGCCTACATTTGTGCCCGCCCCGAACGGCACGCGTACATGGCCCTCCCCGACCCCGACATCCTTCGCCTGATCGACTTCGTCGACCGGGAGACGCTCCAGGAGATCCAGGACAGCTTCGCGGCCGTCGCCCGGGTGAAGGCGACGATCACGGACGCCGAGGGGAACGTGCTCACCCAGGCCGCCCCGACCAAGGCGTTCCTGCGGCGGCAGCGGGCGC
>JAQGHJ010000794.1 GCA_028288905.1 Phycisphaerales bacterium
CGCTCAGGCGGCCCCGCTTCGCCAACCGCTCGACCGCGTGGCGGTAGAAGTCGCGGGTGGCGAAGTCCATTCCCGGGTACACCCCGGACGGGTCGGTCCGCAGCACGTGCTCGACCCCGCTCGTCGCCTCGACGAAGTCCCGCCACTCGGCCGCCCCGAGGAAGCGCAGGCTGCCGATGCTGTTGCCGATCGAGACCTGGTACGCAGCCTGGTTCTGGCTCGCCTGTTGGAACACCTGCTCGATCGTCTGGCCCTGCTCGGCCAGCCGCTGCTCCAGCCAGGTGACGGCGAACACCAGGGCCGGGCCCTGCCCCTGGAGCCGGCTGGCGAACTCGGCGACGAACGCGGTCGTCAGTGGCGGGTTCTCCCGCACCATGTCGGCCAGCACGAGCACGACCGTGGCCGGGGCCCGGGCCGACACCTCGACCATCTGCTCGACCCAATGCCCGGCCCGGTCCCGCTCCCGCCGGGAGGTCATCACGTGGAACGCCACCCGCCGGAGGTTCTCCAGCAGCGCGAGCCGGAGCATGATGGGGATCGCCCACAGCTCGCCCAGCCGCAGCGGCCGGACCGACTGGTACGCCGCGACGAACGCCCGGAGGCCGTCGCCGTCCACCCGCCCGTCGGCGTGGGAGATGAGTTCGAGCGCGAGCCCGTACACCCGCGGCAGCCCGGCCGACGGCCCGCTCGCCAGCCGCGGCAGCTCGCGGCTGTACCCGCGGGGCAGGTGGCGGCGGGCGGTCCGCACCTGCTCCTCGATCAGGTGGTAGTTGTCGATGAACCACTCGGCGGCCGGTGTGATCCGGTGCCCGAGCGTCACCGCGTCGGCGACGACGCCGTACGCGTCGCGCAGGACCCGCTCGTTCGCCCGGAGCCGGGGCAGCAGCCGGTCCGGCTCCCGCGCGGCCGCGGCCCCGCCCACCTCGTGCCAGCCGGCCAACGCTTTGGCGTGCTCCTCGAGTTGGCTGACGCTGAACAGCTCCGCCCGGAGCGGCTGCTCGTCGCCCGGGCCCCCGGCCCCGCCGTCGCCCGCCTCCCGCCGGATGAAAAAGGACCCGACGGAAGAGCGAACTCGGTGAAGGCTTTGGATCGGCACTGGCCCGCACCGTAGCGGGGACGCGTTGTCCCCGCCAGCCCGAGCGAGGGTTCCGGTGCGGGGTAGATGGACGACAAGTTTAAGTCGGGGAACCGCGCCGTGGTGCCGACTGTCGCTACCACGCGGGCGAGAGGTGGCGCAAGGCTCTGGTACGACCACTCGAAGGTACACGACCCGAACGAGCAGCCGCCCGCGGTACGGAAGGCGTCCATGGAACGGCGTTCACGGACGAGCGAGGGCCGGTGTACACGCGGGACAAGGCGCGGCGGCGGTTGCGCGGGCGTGATTCAGCGGGCCAGTTACCACGCCTCGGCGTGCCGGGCCCAGGCGCCGGCGAAGCTCCGGTGCCACGCCTCGGCCTGCCGCTCGTCCACCTGAACCTTCGGGTACTGCTTTCGCACTTCCGGGGCCGGTTCGGCGGCCAGCAGCCGCCACGCCTTGCCCAGCACCAGCGGCTCGACCCCGCAGCACTCGCGGGTGAACCGCCCGAGCCCGTCCCAGGCGCTGAACAGGCTGACCTCCAAGTACTTGCCCTCCGCAGGTAGACAGCGAGCGGGAGATCGGCGATCCCGGCTCAAGTATGTGCCACGCCCTGGCAGTACTACGGCCGATCCCGTCTTCTCGCTTCCTCCGCACCAACTACTCGTTCAGCATCCGGAGCACCCCCCGGGCCGACAGGCCAAGATCTTGGCCGAGCAGGGCGGCCCACCGGTCGTGCTTGTGCGACTCCTGGCACGACGTGTACGTCTGGCCGTGGCACCGTCGGCACCCGAAGTGCCGCCGGCCCGGCGGCAGGTACAGCTTGTCGCACCGCCGCCCGCACGCCCGCCCGTCCACCACCAGCGGGCAGGCGAACCACCACCGCCGGCCGCCCCACGGCAGCGGCGTCGACGTCACCGCCACCCGGTAGTCCACGGCGTCCGTCTTGTCGCGGGTGTAGTGCAGGCGGGTCGACCCCTGCTCGGCCCACACGTCCGGGTCTAACCCGATGGTCGCCGCCTGCTCGCCCGTCGCCGTGTTCGTCCAGGTGACGGTGCCGACCTGGTGCCGGTTCGGCCCCAGCAGCCCGGTCCGCGTCAGCCGCGCCTCCGACAGCGTCAGCCCGTCCTCGACCGTCGCCCGCTTCGACCCCTGCCACCCGCTGCCGTACCCTCCCATTGCGCACCTCGCTCTCGTGCCGCCGGTTCTCCAAAATCATCGGGGATCGTGTTCAGGTTTGTCCGACCGGCCGGGCCTGGACCGGCCCCGTTCCTGCCAAACAAAGCCACCGCCGCCTCGGGCCACGCGTGGCCCGGGCGTCGTCATCCGTCCTGTTCGGCGTCACCGCCGACCCCCTCCATCCCGGTGACGTCGACAGCGGCCGGCGGCGGCACGACCTGCCCGTGCCGGGCCGCCTGCAGCCGCTGCAGCTCGTGCAGCGCCCGGTACAGGCTCCGCTCCAGCCCCGCCTCGTACCGCTGCACCTTCGCCAGCGGCCGGTCCGGCGGCAGCAGGTTCGCCCGCCGGTGCCGCTCCGCCGCCTCCGCCCGCTTGGCCGCGGCCTCCGCCCGCCCCGCCACCCAGTCGACCAGCTCGTTCCACAGCTCGTCCGGGTCCTGGTCGCCGTGTTTGGCGACCGCCGCCAGGTACTCCCGCACCCGCCCGGCCGTCCAACCGCCCAGGTCCGCCAGCGCCACGTCCCCGGCCGCCCACGCCGGCTCCGGGACCGGGTCGGCGTCCTCATCCTCGTCCGCGTACAGCTCGACGTCCGCCCGCTCGGCCGCCCGCTCAACCACCCAGGCGGCGTGCTCGGCGTCGACCAAGTCGGCGTCAGCGGCGTCGCCGACCGCGTCCAGCCGCTCGCCAATCATGCGGTACTGGGCCGCCTCGACGGCGGCCGCCTCGGGCCCCGCCCCGCCGCCGGTCTCCTGCTCGGCGGCGGCGGCCTCCCGCTCGTACCGGGCAACCCGGTCCAGCCGCCACAGGAGCAGGGCGACCCGCTCGGCCAGCACCGCCTCTAGGTGCCCTTCCGGGGCGAGCGACGCCAAGGTGCGGTCGAGATGGGCGACCCAGTCGTCCTCCCGCTCGACGTGGGGCAGGACCGGAC
>JAQGHJ010000802.1 GCA_028288905.1 Phycisphaerales bacterium
TGCTTCTGAGGTACCGGGCGAGACGGACGGTCGAGCCAGACCTTCCCGGCGGCCGGCCAGAAGCACGGCGCACGGGCTGGAAGCCCGTGTCACGGACGGGCCCGCGCGGCAGTTCGGCTTGTTTCGCGGAGAATGCCCGACGTGTCCGACCTCGCGGCCCATCCGCACGGGTCGAATACCCGTGCCACGGGGCGGTTCCGCCACGCCCCACCACCGTGCCAGTCGCCCGGCCCCTTCAGCTCTCGAACGCGGCCGTCAGCCGGACCGGGTCGCCGGCGTCGACCTTCAGGTCCCGGAGCCGGACGTTCCGCAGGGCCGGCGGGGCGACGTCGAACGCCTTGCCCTCGAACTGCTTGAGCTTCCCTTCCAGCAGCCCGGCCACCATGCTGCCGACCATCCCCTCGCCGGCCGCCCGCAGCCCACTGAGCGTGACGGTCAGCCGATCGTCCACGTCGGCGCGGCCGTCGACCGTGACGGTGGCGGGGACGAACGCCTTCTTCGCCTTCACCCGCAGCGTGGCGGCGACCGCCCGGTCCGCCGCCTGCCGGAGCGTCAGCTCGGCCGACTCAATCTTCGCCCCCTGCTCCGCCGCCGCCGCCTGGGCGAACGCCATGAGGAACCCTTGCAGCTCGGCCTTGGCCAGCTCGATCAGCACGGACCCGTTCTTGGCCGACGCCAGCGTCGGGGCGAACTGCCCGCCGGCCGCCTTGGCCACGTCGAGCTTCACGTCGTCGGCGGAGAAATGGATGCGCATGGTTCTTCCTCGGGTGGCACGGGCAAACTTCGTGTTTGTCCGTGTCTTTTTCTCTCGGGAAGGGGACCACGGGCAAACACGACGTTTGCCCGTGCCACCCATGTCAGGACAGCACCGGCCGCCGCGTGTGCCAGTCGGTCGCCGCCTCGTACATGCGGGCCGCCCGGAGCAGGTTCACCTCGCCGAATGCCGGGCCGAGCAGTTGCAGCCCGATCGGCAGCGGCTTCTCCCCAGCCGTGAACCCGCACGGCAGGCTCACCCCGGCGATGCCGGCGATGTTGCACGTGACCGTGAACACGTCGGCCAGGTACATCGCCAGCGGGTCGGCCGACTTCTCGCCGACCTTGAACGCGGCCGTCGGGCTCGTCGGGCTGGCGATCACGTCGCACCGGGCAAACGCGGCGTCGAAGTCCGCCTTGATCTTCGCCCGCACCCGCAGGGCGTTGTGGTACAGCCGCTCGCCGTACCCTTTGCTCAGGGCGTACGTGCCGACCATGATCCGCCGCTGCACCTCGTCGCCGAACCCCTCCGCCCGGCTCTTGCTGACGAGGTCGATGATGCCGTCGACCGGCTCGGCCGTCCGGTGGCCGTAGTGGACGCCGTCGTACCGGGCCAGGTTGCTCGACGCTTCACAGGGTGCGATGACGTAGTACGCGGCGATGCCGTACCGCGTGTGCGGGAGCGACACGTCGACGACCGTCGCACCTAGCGACCGGTACACGTCGACGGCCGCCGCGACGGCCGCCCGCACCTGCGGGTCGACGCCCTCGGCCGCGTCGTACTCCTTGGCGATGCCGACGCGGAGGCCCGTCAGCGGCGCGTCGAGCTCGGCCAGGTAGTCCGGCACGTCGCCGCGGACGCTCGTGCTGTCCCGCGGGTCGTTCCCGGCCATCGCCTGGAGCAAGAGTGCCGCGTCGGCCACCGTCCAGCCGAACGGGCCGACCTGGTCGAGCGAGCTGGCGAACGCCACGAGCCCGTACCGGCTCACCCGGCCGTAGGTCGGCTTGAGCCCGACGAGGCCGCAGAGCGAGGCGGGCTGGCGGATGCTGCCGCCGGTGTCAGACCCGATCGACCCGAGGCAAAGCCCGGCCGCCAGCGCCGCGGCCGCCCCGCCGCTGCTGCCGCCGGGCACGCGACTCGTGTCCCACGGGTTTCGGCTCGTGAACAGCGCGCTGTTCTCGGTCGAGCTGCCCATGGCGAACTCGTCGAGGTTCGTCTTTCCGACGATCACCGCCCCGGCCGCCTCCAGCTTTTGGATAACCGTCGCGTCGTACGGCGACCGGAAGTCGGCCAGCATCCTGCTCGAGCAGGTCGTCGTGCCGAACGACGTGCAGAGGTTGTCCTTCACCGCGATCGGCAACCCGGCCAAGACGCCCGTGCGGCGGCCGGCGTCGACCTCGGCGGCGACCGCCAGCGCCCGCTCCGGGTAGGTGCTGACGTACGCCTTCACGGCCGGGTCGAGCGCGTCGACCCGAGCGAGGACGGCCTTCGTCAACTCGACGGCGGAGGTTTGCTTGGCCGCCAGGGCGGCCCGGGCGGCGGTCAGCGTGTCGAACGGCAGCGGCGGCAACATGGCCGGGCGAAGGTACGGAGCGGGGTGGGGAAAGTAAACTCGGCCGAGGGCAGCCTCGTCCGGCGCGGCCCGGCGCGCGTTCTGAAGGGTGGGGCAGGCATTCTTGTCTGTCCTGCACCGGGGAGCGGTCGGGTGTACTCACCCGGCCCGAGCCGGTGCGGCCGGCTGGCGGTCCGGGCCGGGCCGGGCAAGAATGCCCGTGCCCTCGGCCCGACAGACAAGAATGTCCGCCCCACCATGACCGCCCCACCGAGGGCTGCCCTGCCCGCCCGACGGAGCCCCCGCCACCCATGATCCCCCCCGCCCTCCGCCAGCTCATGCGGCTCCAGGCCCGCGGCGTCCTCCGCCAAGGGCTGCGGCGGGCGGGGACGACGCGCGGGAAGATCTTCTTCGCGTTCGGCATCGTCGTGTTCGTCCTGTGGCTGCTGCCGGCGCTGTTCATGGCCCACGTGGCCCGGCCGCCGCGGCCGGCGGACGTGCGGCAGGTGATGCCGCTCGTCCTGCTCGGCATCACGCTCCTGACCGCGTTCACGTCGGCCGGGGAGAAGGCGATCGCGTTCACCGGCGGCGAGACCGACTTCCTGTTCCCCGGCCCGTTCACCCGCCGGCAGCTGCTCCGGTACAAGCTGCTCAAGGGGACGGGCATCGCCGCCCTGACCGCGCTGGTGGCGGCGGTGGCCGTCTACCGCAACGCCACCCACTGGGTCGCGTGCTACGTCGGGTGCTTCCTGACGCTGCTGTTCGTGCAGTTCGCTGGCACGGCCGCCCTGCTGGTCGGGCAGCGGCTGGCCGGGCCGCTGCGGGGGCGGGCCC
>JAQGHJ010000823.1 GCA_028288905.1 Phycisphaerales bacterium
TTTCGCCGGGCTGTACCTCGTGCCCGGCCGGCTGGACGACGCCAAGTCGCTGCTGACCGGGCTGGCCGGGCGGCTGCGGAACGGGCTGCTGCCGGCGGACGTGCCGGATGCCGGGGCCGGCCCCGCCGGCCGCGGCGCCGACGTCTCGCTCTGGTTCGTAAACGCCGTCCACCAGTTCGCAGCCTACGGCGGGGACGAGGCGACGGTAGAGCGGCTGCTGCTGCCGGCGGTCGCCCGGGTGATCGACGCGTACCGTCACGGTACGGACCTCGGCGTCGCGATCGACGCGGACGGGCTGATCCGGTGCGGGCTGCCCGATGCGGCGGCGACGTGGATGGACGCGGCGGTCGGCGGCCGGCCGGTGACGCCGCGGGCCGGGCGGCCCGTCGAGGTCAACGCGCTGTGGTACAACGCGCTGGAGGCCGCGGCAGACCTGTGCCGCCGGGCCGGCCGCCCGGGCGACGCCGAGGCGTACGGGTCGGCCGCCGCCCGGACGCGGGCCGCGTTCAACCGCCGGTTCTGGAACGGCGATCGCCGCTGCTGCCTAGACCTCGTCGGTGACGACGTCGCGGGCGACGACCCGTCGGTCCGTCCGAACCAGCTGCTCGCCGTCAGCCTTCCGTTCCCCGTCCTGACGCCGGACCGGTGGCCGGCGGTGGTGGCGGTCGTCCGCGACGACCTGCTGACGCCGGCCGGCGTCCGTACACTCGGGCGGCAAGACCCCCGGTACGTCGGCCGGTACAGCGGCCCGATCGCCGACCGCGACCGCGCCGTCCACAATGGATCGGCGTTCCCGTGGCTGCTGGGGCCGTACGTGACCGCCCTCGTCCGCGCCGCGGGGCCAGTCGGGGCGACGGCGGCCCGAGACGAGGCCCGAGCGGTGCTCGCTGCTTCAATCAACCGCCTCCGTGGCGACGGGCTCGGCCACCTTCCCGAGCTGTGCGACGGCGACGCCCCACACGCTCCTGGCGGGGCCGTCGCGTCTGCCCTGTCGGTCGCCGAGTTGCTGCGGTGCTATGCCGAGGACGTGCTGGGCCGGACGCCACGGCGTGCGATAGGGTCTCCGCCGATGGCCGTGCCGGCAGTGCGGGTCGTCCCGCGGACGGACCTTCTGTACCCGGCGTGACCTCGCCGGTGGGCGGCACCCCGCCTGGCGCCACCCGCGTGTACCGGTGAGCCGGCGTCCGGTCGGCTTTTTCCGACATGAGCATGCCTTCAGGCTGGGACCGTGTTGGCTTAGCGACGGCTCTGAGGCTGTTGCCTAATGGATCGTTGTTTCGCCGCCGGCACCGCCATTCCGTCCGTTGCACTACGCTGTGAAACCCCCACAATGCCCGTCGGTGCGGCGGCCCTTCGCCGCGCCGGCCCGCGGCGGGCCGACCGCCGACCCTACCTCGGAAGGAAGCAGTGTTACATGGCCGGCCAGGCGTTCGGAGTGATCGGGCTCGAGGTGATGGGTCGGAACATCGCGATGAACATCGAGCGGAACGGGTTTCCGATCGCCGTGTTCAACCGCACGTACGCCAAGACGCAGCACTTCCTTGAGACGACGGCCAAGGGGAAGAACGCCAAGGGGGCCGAGCAGATCGGCGACTTCGTCAAGCTGCTGGAGCGGCCCCGCCGCATCCTGATGATGGTGAAGGCCGGCACCGCCACCGACGCCACGATCCAGTCGATCAAGCCGTTCCTGGAGCCGGGCGACTGCCTGATCGACGGCGGCAACGCGCTGTACACCGACACCGAGCGGCGGGCGAAGGAGCTGGCCCCGACCGGCATCAAGTTCTTCGGCATGGGCGTCAGCGGCGGCGAGGAGGGCGCGCTGTGGGGCCCGAGCCTCATGCCCGGCGGCGACCGCGAGAGCTACGAGCACCTCAAGCCGATCCTGGAGAAGATCGCGGCCAAGGCCCCGAGCGACGGGGTGCCGTGCGTGACCTACTGCGGCGACGGCGGCGCGGGCCACTTCGTCAAGATGGTGCACAACGGCATCGAGTACGGCGACATGCAGCTGATCGCCGAGGCGTACGACCTGCTGAAGAACGTCGGCGGGCTGAACAACAAGCAGCTCAAGGACGTATTCGGCGAGTGGAACCGGACGGAGCTCCAGAGCTTCCTGATCGAGGTCACCGAGAAGGTGATCAACTTCCCCGACCCGCAGGACCCGACCGACGGCCCGCCCCGCCCGCTCGTCGAGCAGATCCTGGACGTGGTCGGCATGAAGGGCACCGGGACGTGGACGATCAAGGCCGGGCTCGACATGCTCGTGCCGCTGCCGACCATGGCGGCCGCCGTCGACATGCGGGAGCTGTCGATGCTGAAGGGCGAGCGGGAGGCTGCCTCCAAGTCCCTGGCCGGCCCGAAGCCGAGCAAGCTGACGGGCGGTGACCTTAAGGCGTTCGTCGACGACGTTAAGGCCGCCCTCTACTGCTCGAAGATCAGCAGCTACGCCCAGGGCATGGCGCTGCTGGCGGCGGCGAACCGGACGAAGGAAAAGGGCGGGTTCGACTTCCACATGACGCTTCCGGACCTGCCGATGATCTGGCGGGCCGGGTGCATCATCCGGGCCGTGTTCCTCGAGGAGATCACGGCCGCGTTCAAGAAGAACCCGGGGCTGGCGAACCTGTTCGTGGACGACAAGTTCCGGGCGATGGTCGCCGCCCGCGAGGCCGCCTGGCGGCGGGTGCTGAAGCTCGGGATCGACAACGGCATCGGGCTGCCGGCGTTCAGCGGGTCGCTCGCGTACTACGACAGCTACCGCCGGGCCCGGCTCCCGGGCAACCTGATCCAGGCGCAGCGCGACTACTTCGGCGCCCACACCTACGAGCGGACCGAGAAGCCGGGCACGTTCATCCACACCGAGTGGGCGGCCGAGCAGCCGGCGAACGAGGTCCCGAAGGAAGGCCACGGCGCGACCCAGGTCGGCACGCTCGAGCACCCGACGGGCGACTGAGGGGGAAGAAAGTCCGAAGGGCGAAGTCTGAAGGCTGAAATGGCGGAGGACGGCGTTGCCCACGGGCCCACGTCGTCCTCCGTTTTCGCCACTTCGGACGACCTCGAACCGGACGTCGTGGTTTTCAGACTTCAGCCTTCACAATCCAGATTTTCCCCATGACCCTCCTCGGCCTCGACGTCGGCTCCTCGTCCGTGATCGCCGGCGTGCTGCGCGGCACGGCGGTGGTGAAGCAGTCGGTGCGGGCGTTTTACGCGTCGCGGCACGACGGGCCGAAGGTCGACGTCGACGGCGACGAGATCCTGCGGGCGATCCGCGAGGCGGTCGCGTCGCTCGGCGACGACGCCAAGCGGGTTGACGCCGTCGCGCTGGCCGTCATGGCCCCTGCGTGGGTGGCGATGGATGCCAAGGGCAAGGCGCTCACGCCGCTCGTCACCCACCAGGACCGCCGAAGCGTAGAGGTCGCTCTCGACCTGGAGCGGCGGGTCGGCAAGGAGCGACATCTGGCGATCGCCGGCTGCCGCCCGTTCCCCGGCGGCATAAGTTCGACGACGTGGGCGTGGTACCTGCGGAACGAACCGGCCCGGCTGAAGCGGGCGGACCTCGTCGGGCACCTGAACACGTTCCTGCACCGGAAGCTGACCGGGGCCCGGGTGACGGACCCGTCGAACGCGTCGTTCATGGGCGTGTACCGGACGACGGACCTCGGCGGGTGGAGCGACGAGCTGTGCGAGGCCGTCGGGGCCAACCGCGCCCTGCTGCCGGACGTGTTGGAGGCGGACAAGATCGCCGGCCAGGTGCTGCCGTCGGCCGCCGAGGCGTTCGGGCTCACGGCCGGCACGCCGGTGATGACCGGCCTCGTCGACGGGTCGGCCGGCGTGCTGCTGGCCGGGGCGAGCGTCGGCCAGCTGTTCAACGTGTGCGGGTCGACCGACGTGCTCGCCCTCTGCACGAACCGCCCGACGCCGCACGAGAAGCTGCTGACCCGGGCGCTCGGGATCGGGCGGAAGTGGCTGGCCGTCGGCACGCTGGCGGCCGTCGGGTCGGCGATCTACTGGGCGAAGGCGAACCTGTTCGCCGACATGCCGCTCGACGTGTTCCGGAAGGAACTGTTCCGGCTGAGCAAGATCGGCGCGAAGGCGGCCGGCGGCGTTCGGTTCGAGCCGTACATGGCCGGCGAGCGGACGAGTGTCGAGCAGCGCACCGGCGCGTTCACCGGTCTGACGCTCGCCAGCACCCGCGAGCAAATGTTGTCCGCGATCATCGAGGCCCTGACGACCGCCAGCGCGGACCGCCTGCCGCTGTTGGCGGCGACCGGAACGAAGATGAAGTCGCAGGTCGTCGTCTCCGGCGGGGCCGCCGACCGGCTCGACAAGCTGCTCCACCGCGACTGGCCGGGTAAGTGGACCTACAAGGCCGTCACCGAGGCGACGCTGGCGGGGTTGGGGACGATGGTGCCGCGGAAGTAGCCGGCGGACTGGCGGCCCTCAGTGGTTGGCGTGCCCGTCATCCGCGGCAGCCTCCCGTCTCCGCCGCCCCTTCCCCACGGATGTCATCCTGAGCG
>JAQGHJ010000829.1 GCA_028288905.1 Phycisphaerales bacterium
TGCGGACGTGGGGGGTGGTCGGGTTCGAGCCGGACGCGTGCGACGGGCTGGTCCGGAACGTCCTGCTGTGGGCGGCGGACGGGCACCCGGACGGGCCGGCGGCCGACGCCGACGCCGCCCCCAACACCCCCGCCCCGCCCGCCGCGTCGGACCCGGCCGAACCGGCCACCCGGCCGGGCGACTGACGGCGGCGGGACCCATCACCCCGGCGGGCCCGGCGTAGAGCAGCCCTGGGGTCTGCTTTACTCCGCCCGGCCCAGACCTACGCTCCCCGACGTCCCAGGTCGCTCGACGCCCACCTCGTGTTCGAGCTTATCGCCGGCCGCCCGATGGAACCGGGTCCGCAGTTGAAATGCCTTATCGCACCGGCAAACGATGTCCGGCAGCGGGGCCCCGGGGCGGGGCTCGAAGTACAGCGCGTCGGGCCCGAGCGGGCGGCCGACCATGTCGGCGAAGTAGGACTTGAGGTCCGCGTCCGACTCCCAGCTCAGCTCCCCCTTCGTGTAGTGCATCCGGTACCCACCGGCGACGGCCGCCCGGCGGAACCCGTCGACGGTAGGGAACCGCTGGCCCCGTTTGTTCAATTCGGCCAGCAGGTCGCCAACCACGCCCTGTCGTTCGATGAGCGTGGCGGTCGGCGTCGCCGTCAGGACTGCCGCGTACTCGGCGAAACGATCCTGGAAGCCGCGGACGTTCGGCCCGAACGCCTCGGCGAACGCCGCGTCCCCCGGTCGGCCCTCGTGCAGCAGCCGGAGCAACTGGATCAGCCGCGGGCGGTGGACCGGCACGTTCCGCTCGTCCGTCACGAACGTCAGGTAGTGGACCATCGCCCACGCCTGGTTGTATTGGGTGGCACCGAGGTCGCCGTCGGCCCCGAGGTTGGCCGCCCAGGTGTCCTGGGTCATAGGCAAGAGGCGGTCGAAGTCGATCAGCCGCCGCTTGGCCAGGTCGTTCTTGAGCTGCCGGACCCGCCGGGGCGGGACGTGCCCGAGCCAGAACCGGTCCCCAGTCCAGATCGCCTCCTCGAAGAGCTGGGCCATCCCCTCGTTCAACCAGACCGGGAAGTCCCGGCTGATCATGTTGAACGCGAACTGGTGGAAGGCCTCGTGCTGGAGCGTCCGCCGGAGCCCGTCGCGGCCCTGGCCGTCCAGGAACGCGGCCAGCAGGTTGCGGCTCGGGATGTACACCCCGCCGGTGTTTTGCAACTGCCCACCGGCGAACGTCAGGTACGCCCGCTGCGTGCGAAAGAGATAGACGTCGAGCCGGGGGGCGGCCGCGTTAAGGGTGGCAGCGTTGCCGCCGCCATTTCCAGCGTCCGATCCTGAACCCGCCACTGATGTCGGCTGAAAGGCCGACAGCCGGCGGGCGTACTCGTCGTACATCGCGTCCATTCGTCGGGCCAGATCCAGCGACAGCTCGCGGTCGAGGTCGGTGCGGATGCGGTAGTGAACGGAGTCGACGGTCCGCAGGTCGGGCAGCCGAGAGTCTGCCGGCCGGGCGTCCGATCCGGCGGTGGCGGGGCGGGCGGTGACCAGGAGCGTCAGCAGGAGGGCGACGCTCAGCAGGCGGCCGAAATCGAACGGCGGTGAAGCGGCGGGGGGCGCTGCGGCAGCGGCAGGCGCGGTGGCCGGCCGGTCAAGCGGCGGGGCGATCGGGCGGAGGGGCCGGAGCCGCATCGTTCGAGGGTTCCTGTTGCCTGTGCGGCGTGGTCACGGGTGCAGTGCCACTCGGGCCCGTCCGGCGGCCCGGCCCCCGATCGTAAGCGAGGACGGCCTCGCCTGTCTGTCTTGCGGCCGCCCCGGGTGCTGGTGCCTTCGATCCTCGCGCGAAGAGGCAAGCGGCCACGCCGGCCTTCCTGTCCTTCACCCCCGCCCCCCAAGGGAGAGGGCGAGGCAGTGCAACACGGCGCGGAACCCGCGCCCGCGACACCCGATGTGGGGCACCCGCAAGGACTGCGCCGGGACGAACTGTCAGGGCCATCCCGGCGTCCCCACGCCCTACCGGTTTCGGCCGGGTCGACGTATGATCCGCAACCTTTTCGCCACGGACAACATGGAATCGTCAACCCCGCCCGAACCGTCCCCCGACCAGCCCTCTCCGCAAGTTGATGCGTCGCAAAAAGGTGCTTCGCACACGGCCAAGTCTGCTAAGCCCGGCGCGGGGCGTGGGGCGTCGTCCGACGCGGCCGCCGCCCCGGTCGAGAAGGCCACGGCCGAGAAGCCCGACAGCCTGTACGAGCAGGAGCGGCGGGCGAAGGCCGTCAAGCTGCGGGAACTCGGCGTCGAGCCGTTCGGGCTGCGCACGCCCGGGCTCAAGCCGCTGGCGGCCGTCCGCGCCCTGCACTCGGCCGACTTCGGCCAGGACGGTGGGCCCGAGGTGAAGGTCGCCGGGCGGATCCTCTTCATCCGGGACATGGGCAAGCTCTGGTTCGTCAAGCTGCGCGACGAGACGGGCGAGCTGCAGGTCGCGCTCGACGCCAAGCGGCTCGGGGCCGACCCGGAGAAGAAGTACTTGGAGGTCCGCAAGCTGCTCGACCTCGGCGACCAGATCGTCGTCGAGGGCAAGCTCGGGGCGACCAAGACCGGTGAGGTCACCGTGTGGGCGACGGGGCTCGCGATGGGCAGCAAGAGCTTGCTGCCCCCGCCGGCCAAGTGGGAAGGGCTGACCGACGTCGAGGCCCGGTACCGCCGGCGGTACGTCGATTTGTGGTCGAACCCGGAGGTGATGCGGCTGGCGCAGCTCCGCATTCGAATCGTGGACGAGATCCGCGCGTTCCTGCGCGGCCGCGGGTTTCTTGAGGTCGAGACGCCGATCCTCCAGCCGATCCACGGCGGGGCGGCGGCCAAGCCGTTCGTCACCCACCACAACGCCCTCGATCTGAAGCTCTACATGCGCATCGCGCCGGAGCTGTACCTCAAGCGGCTGCTCGTCGGCGGGTTCAGCAAGGTGTTCGAGGTGAACCGGAACTTCCGGAACGAGGGCATCAGCCCCCGCCACAACCCCGAGTTCACCATGCTGGAGGCGTACGAGGCCTACGGCAACTGGGAGACGATGGCCGAGCTCGTCGAGAGCATGACCTGCCACGTCGCCCAGACAGTGCTTGGGACGCTGACAATCGAGCACAAGGACGCCGAGGGAAACGTCCGCAAGACGATCAACTTGGCTGGCGACACGAGCATGCCGGCCGGGCAGCGGTGGCGGCGGGCGACGATGGCGGAGTTGGTGGAGGAGCGGACGGGGTGGCGGTTCGACAAGCAGGCCTTTTCGAGCGCGCCGCTGGCGGTGAGGTATTCGCTGTACAACAAACTGATCGACGCGCACCTCGGTCGACGGAACGCGGAATCGACTGCAGCGTCCGAGTCAGAACAGGAGGCGTTCGTCGAGATCCACGAAACGTTAGCGACCAGCAAGGCGGTAAAGTTCCAGTCGCTTACGCCCGCAGAGCAGTTCGTAGAGGTTTACGAGAAGCTCATCGAGCCGACCCTGATCGACCCGACGTTCGTCACCCAGGTGCCGAGCGTGATCATCCCGCTCGCCCGGCGGAATCCGGCCGACCCGTTCTTCTGCGACGTGTACGAGTTGGCGATCAACGGCCAGGAAATCAGCCCCGGGTACACGGAGCTGAACGACCCGGACGTGCAGCGGGAGAAGCTGCTCGACCAGGTCGGCGACAGCGAAGAACGCCAGGAGGTCGACGAGGACTTCCTGACCGCCCTGAAGTACGGCATGCCCCCGGCCGGCGGCCTCGGGCTCGGCATCGACCGGCTCGTCATGATGCTCACCGGGGCCGAGAGCATCCGGGACGTGATCCTGTTCCCGCTCATGCGGCCGCAGGCGTGAACGTGCGACAGGAATGGCGCCTCCGCCCTTGACTCGTCTGAAACGCTCGGGGGCGGCGAAGGCCTCGCGGCCGTGATCAGGGTGGGGCTGACTGGGTACACATCACAGGGCCGTGGGAGAGGCTACTGAGTGTGGCCGGGTCGCGGAGGATCAGTCGAACCGCCGAGGCGGCGCGCGGCGGGTGCGGGCGACGCGGGCCCGGGCGGCGCGCCAATCGAGCGGTCGACCGTCGTCGACCTCGCCGTCGTTCGGGTCCGGCCCGTCCTCGCTTTCGGGCGGGTCGGATGGTGCCGGTCCGGCTGCCACCGAAACGTCGAACGGCGGTAACGCCGGGAGGTTATCTGGCGGGCATGATTCGGCTGCCTCGGCCGCTGGAGACTGGGCCAGGGGCGTTCCATTGGCGACGAAGTGTTCGCCCGCGGCCGGCCCGACGGGCCAAGGGGCTGCCGCTCCATCCGCGACCGGTTGCTGGACCTCCAGCCCGTCCGGCAGGAACCCGGTCGTCGGGCGAGGGCTCGTCGGCTCGGCCGCCACAACGTCCGGTGCGACAGGCCTTGGCCGCGCCCTCGACCGCCGCCGCCTTGGCGGCGGGGACGCGACGGGAGCCGTCGCGGCGGGGGCATACGCGGCGGCATTAGCCGTTGCCTCCACGACGACCACGCCGTCCTCCACCCGGGCGGGGATCGTGCCGGCCCGCACCCCGCCGAGCACCTGCTCGACCGGCACGCCCCACAGTTCCGCCGCGAAGGATGGCACGACCCACGATGGCATAAGCGGTTCCGCCGGAGACCCACGAGAGCGGACGGCCGACCGTCCGCTGGGCTCATCGGCCCCCGTTTCCGCGGCCCTTGAGCGTTTCGACCCGACTGCCCGGCGGCCGACGCCCGTCCGATAACTACGCCGACGGTCGCATTCCCAGGCGGCCCAAGGCTCTGCGGACACGCCCACGACGGCGGTCGATTTCTAGACTCACCCGCCCTGTCGTCGAGTCCGCCTTGCCGCCGACGCAGCCCGGGTCCGCCCGGTGCCGGTCACCGAAAATTGTTGAACTGGACGGGCACCTTCGGCGGGGTCGCCTTCAGGTGGGCGATCACGGCCTGCAGATCGTCCTTTTTCGTGCCCGACACCCGCAGCGCCTCCCCCTGGATCGAGGCGTTCACCTTCAACTTGAGGTCCTTGATCGACTTCTGGATCGCCTTGGCCGTCTCCTTGTCGATCCCGCTCTTGAGCTTCACCTTCTGCCGGACGGTCTTGTGGGTCGCGTGCTCGAGCTTTTGGTAGTCGAGCGCCTTGGGGTCGACCCCGCGCTTGATCATCTTCTCGATGAGCACCTTCTTGACCGCGTCGAGCTGCGGCTCGGCGTCGGCCGTCAGCGTCAGCTCCTTCTCTTTGCGGTTCAGCTCCGAGATGCCGGCACTGCTCCCCTTGAAGTCGTACCGGGTCGTCACCTCTTTGATCGCCTGGGAGACGGCGTTGTCCATCTCCTGAAGGTCGATCTCGGACACGATGTCGAAGGAGCTGTCGGACGGCATGCCCGCAGCATGGCCGGCCGGTGCCGGGGTTGTCAACGCGGCTACCGTGCGGGCGCGGCAACCACACACGGGGCATGATGGCTCGTGGCGTGCTTGCGAAACCGACGGGCGCGCAACGGGTGGTGCCGCCGGAGCGTTTGCTCCCGCCTTGTTGCCGGGGCACCGGCTCAACCACGCCATCGATCTGCTGACCTACCGGGCGAGGCAGACAGCCGCCGGGGACCTTGACAGGTCCGCCTAAGAGGATAAATTACCCGACCCGCTCGCGAGGCGGGGATTTGTATTCCGCAGTAGCTCAATGGTAGAGCATCCGGCTGTTAACCGGAATGTTGTAGGTTCGAGTCCTACCTGCGGAGCTTTTGAGGGGGTCGCGTCAGTGACCGCCACCCAACGTCAGTAAGCGTCCAAGCCTCGGGTTGCCCGGGGCTTGTGTCGTTTGGCGGGCGGCTGTCATAATCGCCAGTAGGCGACGGTGCGGGCCAGCGAACGGCAGTAGCTGGTACCAGTGGTGATACCAGTAGCCCCGGCCCGTCGGTCGGCGGCGGGTGGGGTTGGGGCCAGTCGGGGGCGAACCATGACGAACTACGAGCAGCAGCCGGGGCCGGACCACCTAGACGAGCTGGCCTCCGCAGCTCAGACGCCTACCTATCGACGGCGGCCCCGCAAGCCGGGCCACCCGATGAACGCCGTCATCATCACGATCTGCGTCTGTGCGGCGCTCGCGGTCGGCCTTTGGTTCCTCGACCGCGAGCGGGACCGCCGACGGGCGGATGAACTTCTCGACAAGGCAATGAAGGTGATCGACCGGGTGGGCCCGCCGCCGGCGTCCCCGGTCCCGGGCGCTCCTTAGAAATTCCACTTCACGAGCCCGAACGGCGTCGTGACGGCGAACCCCCGGTTGTCGGTGGGGTAGCTCGGCGTCCCCCAGTTCGGCGGCTCGTCGTCCACCGACCACAGATTGACGTAGTGCCGGCCGTTCGCGTCCGGAGCGGCGGCCCGGCTATCCATCAGGGCGAACTGGTTCTCGACCAGGCCCGCCACCCCCTGCATGTCCACCGGCCTCAGGTAGTCGTACCGGCGGGCCTCGACGTAGATCTCGACGGTGCCGCTGAGGTCCGCTGGGATCGGGATTCCGCCCGTCCGGCCGTTGGACGTGCCCATGTAAAAATCGTTTGGGCCGGACCCGTACCCGTTGCTGGCGGTCGTGTACTTGCCGAACCGGACCGAAGGCACGAACAGGTTGACGTGCGTGGCGGCGGCCGACCAGTCGCCGACCGCGCCGCCCTGGGTGGCGTTGCTCGCGTCGGCCGTCTTGACGGTCATCCCCTCCGTCGGGCTCATCGCCGGCGTGTCCGGGAACCACTGCATCGCGTACCACGTCCACCGCAGCTTCTCGGCCGCCGCCCGGACGTCCTCCCACAGCCACGGGCCGAAGTAGTCGCCCGTGACGTACGGGCCCGGGTAGCACCACCCCGGCCCCATCCACGGCCCGGCGCTGCTGTCGAGCACGTCGGCCATCGACCCGGCCGGCGCCGGCTCCCACGTCCCCGACCCGACGTGCCTGACGATCCCCCTGTACTTGCTCCCCAGCCCCGGCGACCCGGTGCCGGTGTAGAACTGGGCCAGCGCGCCGGGCGGGCACGTCCCGAGCGGCCGGCCCTGGCGGTCTCGGGCCGTGGTCACCCCGGCGAGGTCGGCGACGGTCGTCTGGTACGTGTAGACCGGGCACACCATCCGCGGGTGCTTCCGCCGCCAAAGGACCGTCGAGAAGATCGTGACGTCCGGCGGGAGCGGGTAGCCGAGCGCCGTCGCCATCGCGGCGTGGGTCCAGTAGGTGTCGGCCGGGATGGTCGGTATCGGCGGGATCGTGCCCGTGGTGTAACCGGCGTACCCGTCGGGGTAGAGGTCGTCCCGCCAGAACCGGGGGATGCAGGCCGAGGCGAGGTACTGGAGGTCGTGGATCGTCCGCGGCCGCCAGTCCCCGAACCCGAAGAACGGGGTGCTGTCCCCGGTGCTGGCGACTTGGCTCCCGGGCGGGTGGACGTACGGCGTCGTGTTGATCGCCCCGCCCTCGTACGACGCGGTGGTGGCGGCCTTGTGCCGCTTCAGCACGAACGGGATCAGGTCGTTCAGGTTGTCGATCGACTGGAGTCCGGGCACCCGCTCACCCCGCGCCTTTCAGGTAGTCGTAGTCGATGGCCTGGGCGCTGCCGGTCCCGTCCATCACCTGCAGGACGGCGTACTGGGCCCGGTTCGTCGGGTGGCCGATCTGGAGCATGACGGGCTGGCCGGCCACGTTCGGGAGGGTGACGGCGTAGAAGGCGTCGCCGGTGCTCGTGTGGTGGGTCACCTGCACGTCGAAGGCCTCGCCCGACTCGACGCCGCTCACCGGGTCGACGGTCTTGCAGCTGACGATGTCGGCGTGGCTCCGGTCGTCGACGCACTTCACCTTCCCGGACGCGGCGAGCGGCGCGACGATCACCCACTGCTGAATCCACAGCGGGATGTCGGCGTCCTTCCGCTTCCGGGCGGCCTTCCTGAGCAGCACGACCTGGCCGGCGGCCGCGGTGCCCTTCACGAGCTCGACGGCCAGGTTCTTCTCCTCCTCCGTCGGGGTCGGCGAGCCGGTCGCCTTCCCGAACCGGCCGGCCTTCACCTCCCACGTCACGGGGTCCGTCGCGGCGGCCCCCTCCTTCATGTACACCTCGTTCCACTCCCACCCGGGCGCCGACGTGCTGCTGCCGTTCACCTTCGTCGTCAGCTTGCCGTAGCACGTCTCGTCGCCGTCGCGGAGCATCACGGCACCGTCGGGCGTCCGGTCGCCCGGGGTCCGCTCGACGGCACGGACGGCGGCCCCGATCCGGCGGACGGACCGGCGGTCGAACATCGGCGCGGGTGACGAGTCGTCGGGCACGGGCACTCCCTCAGGCGAGCAGGCTAATCAGGCCGGACCACTCGGCCCGCTTCTTCGTCGGGAACTTGATGAACACCGGCTTGCCGCCCTCCTTCAACTGCTTCCCCTTGCCGTCGAGCGGGCGGGCGTTGCTCGCCTGTTCGTTGTACGCGGTGGTGCAGGGGATGGGCTTGTTGTAGCTCGGGTCGTCGGCGGTCCCGCTGGCCTGCATGTACCCCTGGTCGAGCACCTTCTGGTCCCACCCGTCCTCCCGGAACATGATGAGGAACGCGAGGTCCTCGTACTCGACGTCCTCGGGCTGCGGGCGGTCCTTGGTCTTCTTCAGGGTCACGAGCCGCGGTTCGGTCGTCGGGTCGCACAGCAGGCCCTTCCCGGCCGGGATCGGGTAGGACGCGCCGCGGTACTCGATCCGCACGTCGGTCTTGTTGACGGTCCCGACGATGGCCTTCAGGCGGGCGGCGATCGTCAGGAACGTCTCGGTGGTCACCGACTTCGACACCACGAACCCGATGTCGTAATACGTCTCCCGCAGCCCCTCCGGGAACGCCTGGCGGGTGCTGTTGCAAATCGCCTTCCCGTGGCTCCAGGGCCAGCTGATCGCCCCTCCGTCGGCGTCCTCGACGGTAGGCGGGGTGTCCCCGACCCACTGGCTGATCTGCTCCTCGGTCGACTTGAACACGAGCCGGACGGACAGCGGCCGGTCGGTCGGGTTCTCGGCCTTCTCGGGGTTGTCGCTCCCGGCGTCGTCGGGGTCCGTCCCGTACTCGAGCGTGACGTCGTAGAGCGTCCCGACCTTCGGCGTGTCGGCCGACTCCTTGGCGTCGACCCCGGTGACGACCGTCCCCTCGTCGACGCCCTCGCCCCACGGCGTCCCCTTCGCCGGGCACGCGGCGGCGGCCACGTCCGGGCCGTCGGTCTTGGCGTCACAGTAGACGCGGTAGACCCGCTCGCCGGTGGGGTCGTCCTTCCCCCGGATGGCAAGCTGGCGGGATCGCGTGAGTCGGCACCAAACTACGGCCACGGGTTACCCTCCGATGCTGGTGGACTCGACGGGCGCCGCGGCGGCCGTCTGGCCGGTGCGGACGAGCTTGTCGGTGTTGGTCGCGGTCTGCTCGTTCGCCCGACGCGCGGCGACGGCCTCGCGGAGCAGGCGTTCTTGCGGGCCGTTCTGCTCGACGGTGAACCCGGCGGTGAAGCGGCGGGCCACCACGTCGAGCTTCGGCTGGGTCTTGCCGCTCCCGCCGGCGGCGTCGTCGGCGTACTTCCGGCTGAGCTTCGCGGCCTGGTCGGCGGTCAGCAGCCCCCGCTTCTCCATCTCGTTCACGCGGTTGAGCTGGTCGTTCAGCTTCTCCCACGGCGACCGGGCCTCCTCCACCATCCGCTTCGCCTCGTTCGCCAGTTCCTTCTGCGTGTCCCGCACCTTCTGGTAGTAGGCCAGCTCGCCCGACAGCCCGCGGAGCCCCTCCAGCTGGGCCTCGGTCGCCCCCTGTTGGGCGATCCCCCAGATGTCGACCGCCTCCTTGCTCATCCCGAGCGTGGCGATCTGCTCCTTCAGCTTCTCCGTCAAGCCGTTGACGGCCCCGGTGGCGGCCTCCTGCTGCGACTTGGCCCGCATGGCGGCCGTGTCGAGCGCGGGGCCGGCGGCGGCCGGCGCGCCGGTCACCCCGTTGGCGGCGGCTGCGGCCTTGTCCGCCTCGGCCTTGATGCTGGCGAACGCCTTGCTCACGCCCCAGTAGGCGGCCCCGGCGACCGCGGCCCCGGCGGCGAGCGTGGCCCACCCCTTCGGGCCCTGCAGCGCCAGCACGACCGCCTGCCCGGCCGCCCACGCCTGTTGCCCGGCCACGCACGCCATCATCGCGGTGCGGTAGAGCAGGATCGCCCCGACGACGCCGGCGGTGACCGACCCGAACACCTTCAGGGCGGTGGCGTTCTCCTTGATCCACCCGATCGCGGACTTGAACACGGCGATCGACAGCTTCCCGTAGTCCTGAATCCAGGTGGTCAGGCCGGTCATCCCGGCCTTCACGTTCAGCTCAGTGATCAGCGTCATCCCGATGTCACGGAGGGCGAGGCCGACGTTGTCCTTCAGCGTGCTGAAGAGCCCCCCGAGCGTTCTGCTCTGGGCGTCCATCAGGCCGAAGAACTGCCCGCCCGGCCCGGCCATCGACTGGAACGCGGTCACCAGGTCCGCCGATCCGATCTTGCCCGCCTCGACCATGCCGAGGATCTCGGCCCGGGTCTTCTTGAACTGCTGCTGCAGGGCCTGCACGATCGGGATGCCGCGGCCCTGGAACTCGTTGATGTCCTTCGTGAACAGCCGGCCGGCCGCGAGGTTCCGGCCGAACACGTCGGCGAGCTCCCCGATCGGCACGCTCACGCCCGCGGCGACGTCCCCGATCAGCCTCAGGGTCGGCAGCACGTCCTTCCCGGCCACCCCGAACCCGACCAGCTTCTTCGACGCGGTCAGCAGCTCCGGGAACTCGAACGGCGTCTCGGCCGCGAACCGGCTCAGGTCCCCGAGCAGCTGCTTCGCACCGGCGGCCGAGCGGAGCATCGTGGTGATCGCCACTTCGGCCTGTTCGTAGTCGGCGGCGAGGCTGATGCCCTTCCCGATCGACAGCCCGCCGATCAGGGCGACGCCCGCGGTCCCGGCCAGCACGGCGGTCCGGGCGAGGGCACTGGTCATGCGGCCGCTCACCCCCTCGACGTTGGCGGCCAACGCGTCGGCCTGGCCGGCGATCGCGCGGAAGCCGGACGTGACGCCGCTGCTGTTGGTCGTCACGACGATCGCCAGCTTGCTCAGTTCAGCGCCCATTGAACACCAGTCCCATCCGTGCGAGGGCCAGCTTCATCTCTTCCTCGGACTGCTCTTCCGGGGCGTCGTCGTACGCTGGCTCCGGGATCATGTAGTCCGTCAGCTCGGCGTTCGCGTTGCCGACCGTGTGGAAGGTGCTGATGGCCGTCCTGAGGTCCGCCCGTTCGTCCGGCAGCAGCAGCAGGCCGACCGCGGCCATCAGCTCCGTGTAGTCCCGGCTGTCGAGCCCCTCCAGCATGGTCCGGGGGACCGCGTGTCCGATCTGCCACGCCAGTCGCCACAGCGTCCGGGCGACCGGCCGGTTCAGTTTTTTCGGGCTTCCTCCCCGGCCTTGGCGTCCATCCCGTTCAGCCGAAGGGCGACGGTGAACAGTGCGTTCGCGGTCGCCCCGTCCATCTGGCCGACCGCCTCCGTGTCGGCCTCGGTCAGCAGCAGCGCGCCGGCGTCGTCGCACAGCGTGCGGACCAGCAGGCGGGCCCGGAACCCTTCCAGCTTGCGGCCGGACTCCTCGAACTCGACGAACTGGGCCTCCCACGCGTCCCGGTCGTTGGCGCTCATGCACCGGACGTGGTACGTCTCGCCGTCGACGTCGACGGCCTCGGTCTTCACGTTCCGGGCTTTGGCTAGGATCTGATCGCGGGTCATTCGGGGCGCTCCTCGGCTGGGTCACTGGTCGGGGTCGGGGCTGGCGGATCACGCGCCTCCGCCGCCCTCCTCCTCTTCCTCGGCTTCGGTGCCGGACGCGGTGATCGTGATCTCCTGGGTGATGCGGTCGTTCTTCTTCAGCTCGGCCACGCCCTCCTGGCTGATGAACCCCTTCCAGGCGATCGACCCGCCGGAGTTGGGGAACGTGATCGTGTAGGTCTTCTCGACGTTGAAGAGCGCCGCGATCTGGGTTGCCTTCGCGGGCGAGTACTCGATCGTGACGGAGCAGGTGTCCCGGTCCTCCAGACCGGGCATCCGCTCCTCCTTCTCGCTGTCGAGCGTCGTCGTCTCGATCGCGTCCGCCTTCCGCTGCGGCGGCTTGATCGTGATGACGCGGGCGATCACGTCGGCGTCGGCGGAAATCGTGGTGCCTTGGCTCTTGTAGGCCATCGGGTTCAAGCTCCGGTTGGGGGTGGCGGCGGCGGCGGGGCCGGCCGGTACATGATCGTGAACGTCTGCACCCGGACGTACTGGCTCGGCTCGCTCTTGCCTTCGTCGTACACCGGGTCCGTCTCCGTCTCGTCGTCGAACGAGAGGTCCATTTCGGTGCCGGTCGTGACCGTCCCCTTTCCGTCCAGGTGGGTCACGAGCAGCTCGGACAGGTCGGCGACCTGGTCATAGTCGCGGCCGTACACCCCGAGCTCGACGGTGGCGAGCCGGTAGTCCGCCGGCCCGTCGCTGAGCGTGTCGAAGCTCTGGCTCTTCTGGATCTCGTACGTGACGAACGGCGGCTTCTCCTTGGCGGCCATCACCAGCGGCCGGACCTTGTTGCCGACCAACGCGGCCACCGGCGCGACGGTGAGGATGTACGCGCGGAGCGACGATTCGAGGCCCATCACATCCTTCCGCCCGCGGCGGCCGCGGACTCAATCACCCGGCGGTACGTGTCGGCGGCTGCGGCCTCGGCGGCGGCCTTGGTCAGCTCCTGGGCGTCCCGCAGCACGAACCGGCCCTTGGTGCCCGGGTGGCGGCCGTGGGCCTTCGTGCCCTTCTCGATCAGGTGCAGGTACCGGCTCGGCACCCGGGCCTTTCCCCGCTTGCTCTTGTCGGCCTGCCGCTTCGCCCCAACCCGTCCCGTGACCGAACCCTTCCGGGCCGTCACCTTCTTCGTCACCCCGCGCCGGGCGGCGCCCGTGTCCTTGGGCATCCCCGCCTTCACGGCCTTGGCGATCGGCGTCAGGGCCGCGGTCACCGCCTGGCGGTTGGCCTTCGACTCCACTCGCTTCGGCAGCTCGGCCAGCACGATTTGGAGCGTCGCGAGCCCCTGGATCTGCATCCTCACTCGGGGTTCTCCTCCGCGAGCGTCCCCCGCTCGACGGCCTGAATGACCATCTCGAGGTGGCGGTCGTCGACGTCGACCACACTGACGATCTCGAAGATCCTCCCCTCTCGGATCAGCCGGCACGTGTTGTTGAGGTACGGCGAGTACCTCGCCCGGATCTCGTGCGTCCAAGTCGTCGCGACCTGGGGCGTGCCGGCGGCCCGCTGCTCGTAACCGCGGCTCGTGCGGATGGCGGCCCAGACGAACCCGTCGTCCTCCCACTCCGTCGTGGACACCGCGCCGGTCGGGCTCTCGATGACCGTGGGCCGCTGGATCAGCAGGTGGTTGCGGAGGTCGCCGGCCCTCATGCCACACCCGTCCCCCGGCCGTGCAGCCGGTAGAAGTCGTCCAGCGTGTGCGGCACGGGCGTCTTCGGCTTGTCGGTCGTCGACTCCCGGCTCTCGTACAGCGTCCCCACGTGCATCAGTACCGCGTGCCGGATCCCGGCCGGGACCTCGTCGGGCAGCTCGTACCCGGCCCGGTAGGTGACGGTGACCGGGAACGCGGGCGAGCCGACCAGCGCGGCGTACGCCATGCGGCCGACGGTCAGCAGCCGGTGGTCGCCCGGGACCTCCTCGCCGGCGGCGTCCGTCACGCTGACGATGGCGGTCACCGGCCCCCGGCGGAGCGGCATCGGGTCGGCCGGGCTCTCGAAAGTGGCGGTCAGGTTCCGGGCCGCCAGCGTCGACTGCGTAGCCTGTTCGGCGTAGTCGGTGGCCGCGGCGATCAGGGACCGCACGTATTCGCGCCGGGACTCCAGCTCCGGAATAAGGAGGTGCTGGGCCGCCAGTTCCGGGGTCACCGGGTAGACGGGCAGGACGGCGTAGCTGATGCGGCCGGTCTTCTCCGTGACGGGCTGGCCGTTCCGCACCGCGTCGAAGGTGGCTTGGTACGTGTAGCGGTACGAGACGGTCGGCTCGGCGGGGAACGTGTAGCTCCACTCCCGGCCGGGCAGCGGCGTCCAGGCCGCGGGCAGGCTCACCCACGGCACCGGCCCCCCAGTGTTGTGAAACAGCAGCTCGGTCGTCTCGACGCTGACGATCGGGACGCCGGACGTCCAGAGCGACGGCCGGACCAGCCGCGTGATCGTCCGCGGAACGGCCGACGCGGGCGGGTCGATCAGGGCGGTCTGGATGGGCGGTGTTTCGGCCATGTGATCAGTACAGGGCGATCAGGTTTGGCGAGTTGGTGCCGGTCTGGAACACCTTCTTCGCGGCCAGCGGCCAGATCCCTTCGTTCAGCTCGTACGTCTGCGGGGCCGGGGAATCGACCAGCTGCATACGCACCGGGCCGCCGACGTTGACGAACAGGGCCCGGCACGGCTTGGGCAGGTCCGCGTCGTCGCTGGGGACGATCAGCGCGTCGGACCGGGCGGGTTCGCTTGGCGAGACCTTGAACCCGTTGAAGTCGTCGGCCTGTGGCATTGCGTGCGGCTCCTCTGCGTAGACGGGACGGGATCAACGGCCGCCCGGCCTGCCCGGGATTACTTCCCTTTGACGGCCGGGGCCGCGGGTGCGGCGGGCTTTGCCTCGGCCTTCGCCGGGGCGGCCGGGGCGAGCGGGTTGGACGCATCGGCCACGCCCTTGACGGCCTCGGGGGTGCCGGGTCCGGCCATCGGGCTGCGGTCGCCGGACGGCGGGGACGTCTTGGCGTCCGGGGCCGACGTGGTGAACCCGGTGCTCGGCTCGACGGTCCCGCCGGCGTGCAGGAACCCGGCCGGGTTGTTGGCCGGGGCCGCGGGCGGCTGGTCGGCGGACGGCTTGGCGTCCGGCAGGCC
>JAQGHJ010000879.1 GCA_028288905.1 Phycisphaerales bacterium
CTCGGCGTCGGACGGCTGGGTCGCGGCGGCAGCCGTCGCCGGCGGGGTGGCCGCCGTTGCGGGCCCGGTGGCCGCCGGCTGAGTATCGGCGGGCTGAGTGGCTGCGGCGAACGCGGCGGGGGGTTCGGCGGCACCGGTCGCGTGAAGGATCGTGCCGACAATGATCCCCAAGACCAGCCCGACCAGGATCCGCAGGTACAACGGGACCCGGTCGTAGGCGGCCAGAGCCCGGGCCACCGTGCCGGGCGGGTTCGGGTGGGCGTCGTCGGGGGCGGGGGGAATAGCGGGGTCCGGGCGGGCAGGGTCGGGGGCCTCGGGCTGCATGGCCGGGTGTCATACCCGGCGGGCTCGTCCAGAGCACACTGGAAAATGGCGGGCCGCTTATAGCTCCGCGGCCACGGGCGGGCCGGCCGCGGGCGGCCGCTCGGGTCGAAAGTCCCGATGGGCCGCGGCCGGCGGCCGGCCTACCGTGGTTTCCCGCGCCGGGCCGACCGGAAGGCGCGGGCCGGGGACAGTTATGGCCGACCACCGCGTCACCAGTTGGAACGACTTGCTGGAGCAGTTGTACGCCGACTCCTGGCGGCCGGACCTCGCCCGGCACCGGTCCCCGCTCGTGTTCCGCGGGCTCGGGGACGCGGCCAACGACCTGACGACGAGCCTGATGCGGCTCGGCGGGGACGCGGCTGCCGCCCGGATCGAGCCGTTCATCCTCCGGGCGTTCCGCAAGTACGCCCGGGCCGGCCTGACGACCTCGCCCGGCGAATCGACGTGGAACTGGCTGGCGCTGGCCCAGCACCACGGGCTGCCGACCCGGCTGCTGGACTGGACCTACTCCCCGCTCGTCGCCCTGCACTTCGCGACGGCCGACGAAACGCTGTTCGACCGGGACGCGGCCGTCTGGTGCGTCGACTGCGTCCGGGCCGGGGCCCTGCTCCCGGACCCGCTCAAGCGGGTGCTGGCCGACGAGCGGGCGTCCGTGTTCACCGCCGAGATGCTCGACGAGGCGGTCGGCGGGTTGCCGGAGCTCGACGCCTTGGCTTGCGGCGGATCGAACGGCGGCGGCGGCAACGCGGACCCGTTCGTCGTGTTTCTGGAGCCGCCGAGCCTGGACCAGCGGATCGTGAACCAGTTCGCCCTGTTCTGCCTGATGAGCAGCCCGACGGCCCGGTTCGACCACTGGCTGGCCGAACGCCCGGACCTGTACCGGCTGGTCGTGATCCCGGCCGCCCTGCGGTGGGAGGTGCGGGACAAGCTCGACCAGGCGAACGTGAACGAGCGGGTGCTGTTCCCCGGGCTGGACGGGCTGACCGCCTGGCTCCGGCGGTATTACACCCCGCGGGCGGGGGAGCGGTGCCCGGGGGAGGACGGCGGCGGCGGCGGCCCGGCCCCAGGCCCACGCGAGGGGGAGACCGCTACGCCGGCTCGCGCCGGGCCCACAGCTTCTTCAGCAGGATGATCTCCCCCTGGTGCCGGGCCTCGTCGAGCAGGCCGTGGAGGATCGAGAACCGGAGCGTGCGGTTGCGGGCGGCGTCGATCACCTGGTCGATCCGCTCCTGCGGGAGCGACCGGAGGACTTCGGTCAGCCGGCCGAGCTGCTCCTGCAGCGCCGCCGCCACGTCGCCGAGCGCCGGCCAGTTCGTGACGGTGGCCGGCTGGCTCTTCATGCTAAACGTCTCGTACCACCCGGCCGGATAGAGCGGCGGGCGGTCGGTGGCCGGGCTGACGGACAGGTGCTCGACCGTCACCAGGGCGTGCCCGGCGTGCCACAGGATCGAGTTGTTCAGCCCCCGCCCGCCGGTGAACGCCGCCTGGTCGGGCGTCACGCCGTCGACCAGCTTGAGCGTGCGGTTCCGGATCTCGGTCGCGAGCATGAGCAGCGTTTGGTCGTGCATGAGCTGGTCCTCCGTCGGGTGCGGGAATGCGTTGCGGCCCCGGAGGATCGTAGCCGCGCCGACCTACCGGCCTTGGGGGGAGGAATGCAAATCGGACGAAGGGGCGCGAATCATCACGAAGGGAATGCCGAGGTCTTCCCGCCCCCTTCGCGAAGATTCGTGCCCCTTCGTCCGATTCGTGTTCCTCTTCCTCCCGCGCGTTCGAGACGCGGTCAGGGGGGGCCAGGTCGGTCGGATCATCCGGCCGAGTCTTCGTCGTGCCCGGCGAGCACCTTCGGGACCTTGAAGAACGACCCGTCGGTGGCCGGGGCGTTCCGCAGGGCGAGTTCCACGGGCAGCCCGGGCTCGGGCTCGTCGGCCCGGAGCACCTTCGCGAGCGGGACGTCGTGGGCGACCGGGGCGACCCCGGCCACGTCCACCTCGTTGATCTGCGCGATGTACCCGAGGATCGACCCGAGCTTGTCGGCCATCGCGGGCAGCGCGGCCTCGGGGACGGCCAGCCGGGCGAGCTTGGCGACGTGCCGGACGTCGTCCGGCGTGACGGCCGGTGGGGTGACGGCCGACGGGGCGGCCGCGGGAAGGGGGTCGGTCATCGCCGGCGGTTGTACCGGACGATGATGGGGTGGGGAAGGCAGCGAAGGCCGAGGTCCCGCTGGATAACGATTTCCGGAGAATGCCTCCGGCCCCCTCTCCCACCGGGAGAGGATTGGGGTGAGGGTGAACGCCAGGGGCGGCCTGTGCTCGCCAGTCACCGGGCCCGATAGCACGAGGCCCAGCAAACGCTCACCCTCACCCGCCGGGGCTGCGCCCCAACGACCTCTCCTGGTGGGAGAGGTGAACCGCCGCTCCTGAAGCCCCCGAACCCGTTCGCGCGTGACACAACCACCCG
>JAQGHJ010000880.1 GCA_028288905.1 Phycisphaerales bacterium
CCCCGCCGCCCCGCCGCCCGCTTGGAACACCGCCATGCCCATGATGACGCTCGGCCCATCCCGCCGGTTGCCGACCCACTTGTGGACGTCCTCGCCCTTGGGGCCGGTCGGGTCGGTGTCGAACCGCCACGCGTCCGCCAAGGTGACGGCCGGCCCGGCCGCCGGCACGCCGGCCAGCGCGTCGAAGGCGTAGCAGGTGCCGTCGGGGCCGCCGAAAAACACGAGCGACCGCCCGCCGACCTCCCCGAAGCTTGGGCTCGACCACGCGCAGTGGAACGTGGCCGGTCCAAGGTGCCGCCCGTCCCTCGCGACGATCCGGCCGGTCCGCTTGTCCAGCACGACGAGGCTTGGGGCGTCCGGCCGGCGGATCACCCGGTGCGTGTCGTCCACCCCGTTGCACGCGTTGACGTACAGCAGGTCACCGCGGACGAGGACGGACCCGTGCACCTGGTCGTGCGTGCGGACGCCGGCCTCGGCCACCAAGTCGCACGACCACAGCACGTCGGCGTCCGTCGGTCCCGGCTCGACCTGGGGGTGGCCCCGCGGGGCCGCGTGCCGCGCCTCGTCCAGGAACGGCCCGTCGTTGCCGTCGGCCATCCCCTTCATGTCCAGGCAAACGACCTCCCCGCGGTTTGTGAGCGTGTACGCCCGGTCACCCTCGATCGTCGGGGCGGACGCAAACCCGGCCTTCGGCCAATCGAGGTAGGGGTCGCGCTCGTCCTCGGACAGCTTCGGGACGACGAACTGCCACAACAGGTGACCGTCCCGCTCGTCGAGGCACCGCAGCACGGCTCGATCCCCCCGATGCCGGGGGTCCCGCGGGTGTTCATTGTTCGTCCCGATCAGCACCCGCCCGCCGGCGACGACCGGGCTGGCGTAGCTCTCGGTGCCCAAAGCGGCCACCCACTTGACGTTCGTCCCTGTAACCGGGTCGAACCCGGCCGGCAGGCCGGTCTCGGGCGACGCCATGTTCCGCGATCCCGCCTCGCCCCACTGCGGGCGGTCGGCGGCCCGGGCAGCGGGGGCAAACACGCAGGCCAGCAGAAGGCCCGTGGCGAATAGCGGGGAGGCATGGGGCTGCGGCGCGGCCGCGGCGGCGGGTTCGACGGGCATGACTGAATCCTACCCGCCAGGGTCATCCCGTGTTTCGCCGGAACGGGCGCGACCGACCCGCCGCCCGATACGGACGTCAGGTGCTGCTACTACGGCGGACCAGAGCCGCCACGGTGCCGATGAACCGGTCAGGCTCGAAGGGCTTCGGGACGTGTACCTGGAAGCCGGCCGCCAGCGCCCGCGCCGCGTCGTCGTCACGCGTGTACGCGGTCAGGGCGAGGGCGGGTAGCGGCCGTCCGCCCCGCTCGCCCTCCGATTCCCGGATGTCCCGGAGCAGGTCGTAACCGTCCGTCCCGGCCATGCCGATGTCGCTGACGAGCACGTCGAACGCCCGCCCGTCCCGCCCGTCCACGCTCTCGTAGTACGCGGACAGGGCCTGCACCGCGGACCCGAACGACGCGACCTCGGCCCCCGCTTGCTGGAGCAGGAACTGGACCGCCAGCCGGGTGCTGGCGTCGTCCTCCGCCAGCAGCACCCGCGCCCCGCGCAGAACCGAGTCCGGGTCGGACGTCGACGGAACGGGACCCGCGGCCGGGGCACCCCTGGTCTCGTTGTCCGGCTCCGAACGCACGTCGCCGAGCGGGAGGTCGACGGTGAACGTCGCGCCCCGGCCGGGCCCCGGGCTCTCGGCCCGGACGGTGCCGCCGTGCAGCTCGACCAACTGGCGGGTGATCGCCAGTCCGATCCCCAGACCGCCGACGGCCCGCGTCGTGCTGGCGTCGGCCTGGCGGAACCGGTCGAAGACGAAGGGCAGGAACTCGGGGCTGATCCCCTGGCCGGTGTCGGTCACCGTGATCCGCAGGTCCCCGTCGAGCCGCCGCAGGCCGACGCTCACGCGTCCGCCCCGGGGCGTGAACTTCACCGCGTTGCTCAGCAGGTTCCATACGATCTGCTGGAGGCGGTCGGGGTCGGCCCGGACCCGTCCGGCCCGCTCGTCCAGTGCCAGTTCAACTGCGACCCCGGTCGCGTCGGCCATCGACCGCACCACGTCGACCGCGGCCCGGACGACTTCCACCGCGTTGACCTCCCGGACGTTCAGTCGGAGCTTGCCGCTGGTCATCCGGGAGGCGTCCAGCAGGTCATCGATCAGCTGCCGCTGGGCCTCGGCGTTCTGCCGAATCGTCTGGGCCGCGGCCGCCCGGTCCTCGTCCGTCAGCGACGCGCCCGTCAGCAGGTTCGACCAGATCAGGATCGACGTGAGCGGCGTCCGGAGTTCGTGCGAGACGACGGCGAGGAACTCGTCCTTCATCGTGACCGCCCGCTCCGCCTCGGCCCGTGCCGCCTGCTCCCGCTCCAGCAGCCGCTCCCGCTGCTCCGCCAGCCGCTTCGGCTCCGTCTGGTCCCGGCACACCTTGGCGAAACCGCGGAGCGTGCCCGCGGCGTCCCGGATCGCGCTCGTCACCCCGTTCGCCCAGAACCGGCTGCCGTCCCGCCGCACCTGCCAGCGGTCGTCCGACGCCCGCCCCTCGGCCGCGGCGGTCGCCAGTTCGTTCGCCGGCTCGCCCCGCTCCCGGTCCTCCGGGGTGAAGAGGATGTCGGCGGGCTGGCCCATGACCTCGTCCGCCGCGTACCCGAACACCCGCTCCGCGCCGGGGTTCCAGGAGGTGATGCGGCCGTCTGGGTCGAGCGTGTGGACGGCGTGGTCGCGGATGTTCTCGACCAGCAGCCGGAGCCGCTCCTCCCCCTCGCGGAGCGTGTCCTCCATCCGCTTGCGATCCGTTAGGTCCCGCGCGACCTTCGTGAACCCCAGCAACTGCCCGCCGGGGTCCCGGACCGCCGTCAGGATCTCGTAGCCCCAGAACCGACG
>JAQGHJ010000884.1 GCA_028288905.1 Phycisphaerales bacterium
CCTTCGCCGGCGGGGGCGATGGACCGCCGCGCCTTCTTCCGCTGGCTCGCCGCGGCCGCGGCTGCCGGCCCGGCGGCCGCGCTCTTCCCGGGGGCGTTCGGGCGGCTGCTGGCGTCGGACGTCCCCACCCCAGCGGACAAGGCGGGCCTCGGCGGGGCTGCCACCCGTCCGGCCCGGCCGCTCGTGCGGTTCCCCGAGAAGGCCGACCTCATTCTCCTGACCGACCGCCCGCCCAACCTGGAAACGCCGATCCGCTTCTTCCGGGAAGACCTGACCCCGAACGAGGCGTTCTTCGTCCGCTGGCACCTCGGCGGCATACCGACGTCGATCAACTCGACCACCTTCCGGCTCACGGTCGGCGGGCACGTCGGCTCGCCGCTGTCGCTGTCGCTGGACGACCTGAAGAAAAACTTCGAGCCGGCGTCGATCGTCGCCGTCAACCAGTGCTCGGGCAACGGCCGGGCGCTGTTCGCGCCCCGCGTGCCCGGCGGGCAGTGGGACAACGGGGGGATGGGGAACGCCAAGTGGACCGGCGTCCGGCTCGCCGACCTGCTGAAGAAGGCGGGCGTAAAGGCCGGCGCCGTCGACGTCACGTTCGGCGGCCTGGACCGGTCCCCGCTGCCGACGGTCGCCCCGTTCGTCAAGTCGATCCCGGTCGGCCACGCGAAGCTGTCCGAGGCGATCGTCGCGTACGCGATGAACGACGCGCCGCTGCCGATGCTGAACGGGTTCCCGCTCCGGCTCGTCGTGCCCGGGTGGTACGCGACGTACTGGGTAAAGGCGCTGAGCGAGGTGATGGTCACGCCGGAGAAGTTTGCCGGCTTCTGGATGGCGAAGGCGTACCGCATCCCGACAACGCCGAACATGGTTGAGGCCCCGGACGCGCTGGCGAAGGACACGGTGCCGATCACCGACATGACCTGCCGGTCGGTCCTGGTGCGGCCGGAACCCGGCGAGCGGGTGGCTGCCGGCAAGGCGGTCGAGGTCGAGGGCGTCGCGTTCGATCGCGGGACGGGAATCGCGAAGGTCGAGGTGTCGGTCGACGGCGGCAAGACCTGGGCGGCGGCGGCGCTCGACAAGGACCTGGGCAAGTACTCGTTCCGCCGGTTCCGGTTCGCCTGGACGCCGGCGGCGGGGCGGCACACGGTGATGGCCCGGGCGACGAACGCGGCCGGCGAGACGCAGACGACCGAGCAGTGGAACCGGGCCGGGTACGGGCGGAACGTGATCGAGGCGGTGACGGTGGAGGCGGCGTGACGCGCGGAGCGGCCTGACTTCCAGCGGCGAGACCCCTTAGCGGCGGGGCTTCGTTGTGGTGCGGGCTTTCCAGCCTGCACGCCCGCAGTGTTCTCGTCGCGCAGGCTGGGAAGCCTGCACCGCCACGACGGCCTGACCGGCGGACGGCGCACGTTCGAGCAGTCGGTCGGCGGCCCCGTCCCGCCCCTAGCGCGGCCCGTTGAGGAGCATTCGATGAAGAAGGTTGTAACCCTGACGTTCGGGCTGGCCGCGGCGTCGACGGCGTTGATGACGATCGGCCCCGCGACGGCTGCCGAGAATCCGTCCCCCGTCGCGCCGGCGGCGGTGTCGGCGGAAGGCGTGCGGTCGATCAGTCTGCCCGCGGTCCCGCTCGACCTGCCCGACGCCCCGGGCAAGAACCTCGTGACGGCCAACTGCATCCTCTGCCACTCGCCGCAGTACATCCTGATGCAGCCGGCATTCCCCAGGAAAGTGTGGGAGGCGGAGGTGGACAAGATGCGCAAGACGTTCGGGGCCCCGGTGGCCGAGCCGAACGTCGGGCCGATCGTCGACTACTTGATGGCGATCCGCGGGGCCCCGCAGCCGGCGACGAAGTCTGCGGGGAAGTGAAGGGAGATCCGCAACCGGAGGACAGGCGTTCTTGCCCGTCCCCCGAACGATACCGCTTCGCGCTGTCGCATCATGGCACAGTCAGCACGTCCGCCCCGGCGATTGGCAGCGTCGGCTTCGGCTGCGGCCGGGGCTCCAAGCGGACGCTGCCCCACGTGTTCGGCCGGGCTTGGGTGACGGTCAGCTTCGGGGCCGACCAGTAGTACTCGCTGGAGTTCTCGTAGTTCCGGACCTGGGCGTTGAACGCAATCTCCGGGTGCTTGGCCGGGTCGAACCCCGTCAGCGACTTGGCCGGCAGGAAGATCTCGACCACGTACCGGTCGGCCAGCACGCGGGTAGCGCTCTTGGCATCCGGGTGCGGGAGCAGCGTCGTCTTGATGGCCGACCCCGGCACCTGCCACTGCCCGACCACGCCGCCCACGCCGTCGCGGCTCGGGAAGTCGACCGGGACGTAAAAGAAGTGGTGGCAGTACTTGTCGTAGCTCGTCCGGTCGGCCGCGACCGCCCGGGTGCTGACCCAGAACTCGATCGAATCGCGGCTCCACCACCACCCGTCGGCCGGGGCGGCCGTGACGTGGTCGTCGAACACTTCGAACCCGACGTACAGCCCCTCCTCCCGCCACCCGACGAGCATCGTCGGGGCGGCCAGCTTCACCCGCTCGCTCCCGACGGCCCGCACCGGGCGGACCCCCGGCAGCCGGGCCGCCGTCGGCCAGTCGCTCAGCTCGCCGTTCAGGCGCGGGGCGCGTTCCAGGTACGGGGCGACGGCCGTCGGCACCTCGCCGGCCGGCTCCCGCCACACGTCGCCGCGGGCGTCGGCATCGCTCTGGCCGTGCAGGGCGTTCAGCAGCGGGGCGGTCGCCCGGATGGCCGCCGCCAGCGGCTCGTACGTCCGGTCGTCCACGTCGACCACGCCGAAGTTCGCGTCCTCGCCGTCGGCCTTGCGGCCGCTCGGGGGCTCGTCCATCCACTGGAACCAGTCCGCCCCGATCAGGTACGGCACCCGGCTCACCCGCGTCGTGAACAGCTTGTACGCCTCGGCCCGCGCCTGCTGGTCCAGCACCTGGGCCGGGAACCCGACCGTGTTCCGGTTCCCGCTTCGCCCGTCCAGCGCGTGGAACGAGAACTCGGTGATGATGATCGGCTGCCCGCTCAGCCGGTACGCGTCGTCGAACATCGCCCGGTCAAGCGTCGCGTCGGCCACGTAGTAGTTCACCGACTGGGCGTCCGTGAACTCGCGACTGGCGGCGACCACCTCCGGCACCATCCACCCGCGGAACCGTACGCCGAGCACCAAGTGGTTCGGGTCGTGCTTGCGGACGAGCGCCGACGTCGTGCGGAAGTAGTCCATCGCCAGCGTGCTCAGCCACGCAGAACCGAGCTGCCGGTACGCGTCGGCCGGCTCCCGGGGGAGTTGCCGCAGGCGGTTTAGGTCCGCCCACTCGGCCAACTTCGTGCCCCAGGCCTTGTTGAAGCCCGCCACCGTCGGCCACACCTGTTGGACCACCGACGCCACCTTGGCGCGATTCGGGTCTTTCGGCTCCAGATCGTCGAAATACGCGCCGGGCCCGACGGCCGCGTCGCCCCAGTCCAGCTCGTTGTCAACGTAGTACCCGATCAGGTTGCGGTTCTCGCGGAGCGGGTCGACCTGGGCCTTGATGGTCGCCTCGGCCTCGACGGCCCAGTCCGGCGAGTACAGCCGGTTGGTCCGCTCGCGGAGCCACGTCCAGACGTTCAGGTCCCGGGTCATCGGGACGTCGTATTTGTGCAGGGTGGGGTGTGACCAGGCGCCCAAGGCCTTGAAGCCAGAGTCCTTCACGCGGGCGAGGGTCGCTTGGGCCCAGCGGTCCAGCTCGCGCTCTTCGTTGCCGCCGGGGGCGTAGTCGCGGGAGACGTAATCGGCCGAGTCGCGCTGGCGGCCGACGAGGGTCGGCTGGACGGTGGTCACCGCATTCAGGAACTCGGGGCTGTTGGTCGGCGAGAGGAACCACCAGACGCCGCCGGCATCCTTCGCCAGCCGCCAGTAGCCCTCCTTGCCGCGGAGCATGGGGAACCGCGACTCGACCGGGCCCTGCGACCCGGTCAGGCGGGTGGACGGGGC
>JAQGHJ010000912.1 GCA_028288905.1 Phycisphaerales bacterium
GTCCACGACCGGCGGCTCGCGGGTCGGGCCGCCCATGTCCCACCCCCCGCCGGTCGGCTTGCCGTCCACCCACCCCCGGACGCTGTCCGGGTCCCCGAACCGGTACCCGACCGCGACGTGGTGCCACTGCCCGACCGCCGGGAACCCGGCCGTCGTCGTCCACCGGTGCCAGTGAGCGCCCTTGGCCGCCACGCCCTTCGCGACCGCGTCGTCCGCCGTCGCTACTTTCGCCCCCGCGCCCTTCGTCCCGTCGACCCCCTTACCGGCCGGCGGCGTGGCGAACAGGAAGCTCACCCGCGCCTGCCCGTTCTCCTCCCGCACCCGCAGGGCCCAATTCTGATTGTCCTTGGCGAACCCGGCCGCCCCGGTCCGGCCCTTGCTCACGACGTACGCGTTCTCGTTCCGCTTCAGGTCGGCCAGGTTCACCCACGCCTCGAGCGTGATCGCGTCGCCGTTGGCGAAGTCGAGCGGGCTCCGGGCCCCGGGGTCGGCAAACGCGAAGTGCGACCCGGCCCCGTCGAGCCGCACGGCCAGGTTGCCCGGGTCGGCGTCGGGGAACTCGGGCGGGCGGGGACCGGGCTCGTCCCGGTGGACGCCGCCGTGCGACACGAGCCGGCTCGTCTCCTCGGCGTCGAACCCCCACCGGGCGACCGGCTCGACGTCGGCCGCCCGGGCAGGCAGGCCGCCGCCCGACCAGACCGCCGCGGCTACGAGGGCGGCGACCGCCGTTTGCCGCCACGCCGACGCCCGCCGCCGCCATTGATCGGCCGTGCCCGTCGCCATGCCGCGTCCCTTCGCAGATCGCCTGAAGTGCTCGCCCGCCGCGCCGCCGCTGCCCCGCTTCGAGCATACCACCCGGCAACCCCTAGATAACCACGATTCCGGCTCGCGTTGCCGAGGACCGGTTCGCACAAGCCAAACCGTCGGCCGAACGGGTGAAGAGGAGCGCGGATGTCCACGAAGGGCACGAATGGACACGAAAGGGCAGAGGAGGGAGGGTGACGCGCCGGCGGAAGACCTCGTCCTCCCCTCCGCTTCGTGTCCATTCATGCCCTTCGTGGACATCCGCGCTCCGACCCGTCTCCCCCAGCCGGCCCGCCCGGCCCGCCGGTGACACCGCCACCCCTTTCCCGTACCCTCCGCCCCCGCCATGCGCACCGACTATGACGAGGCCGACGTCGGCCGGCTGATCGACCACTTGGCCGACCGGGTGACGGCCGCGTTTCCGGCGGCCGACCCGATCAACGTCGTCGGTATCCGCACCCGCGGCGAGGTGCTCGCCCACCGGCTCGTCGAGCGGCTCGGCGAGCGGGGGTACGGCAAGGTCGGCCGCGGCACCCTCGACATCACCCTGTACCGCGACGACCTCTCGGAGATCGGCCCCCGCCCGCTCGTCCGCCCGAGCCACCTGGCGATCCAGGTCGACGGCGTCCCGCTGCTGCTGGTCGACGACGTGATCTTTACCGGCCGCAGCGTCCGGGCCGCCCTGAACCTACTGAACGACTTCGGCCGCCCCAGCGCCGTCCGGTTGGCCGTCCTCGTCGACCGCGGCGGCCGGGAGCTGCCGATCCAGCCGGACATCGCCGCCCTGACGCTGCCGGCCGTCCCGCTGACCCACAAGGTGAGCGTGAAGCTCAAAGAGGTCGACGGCGAGGATGGGATCGTCGTCGACCGGCGGGCGTGACCATGCCGCGACCCACGGGCGAAGAACGGCACGACGCGGAGTGGGACCGCGACCGCCGGGGGCAACCGGAACCGGAGGACTGAGGCGTGGCCGCTGAGAACACCATCTGGACCCGCAAACACCTCCTGACGCTCGAAGAACTGTCGCCCGACGAGATCACGTTCGTCCTCGACACGGCCCACTCGTTCAAGGAGGTCAGCACGCGGTCGGTGAAGAAGGTCCCGGCCCTCCGCGGGCGGGTCGTGGTCAACGCGTTCTTCGAGGACTCGACCCGCACCCGCATGAGCTTCGAGCTGGCCGCCCAGCGGCTCGGGGCCGACGTGATCGCGTTCACCGAGAAGGGCAGCAGCGTCAGCAAGGGTGAGACGCTCGTCGACACGGCCCGGACGATCGAGGCGATGGGCGTCGACGTGATCGTCTGCCGCCACGCGGCCGCCGGCAGTGCCCAAGTGCTGGCCCGGACGCTCCAGTGCAGCGTCGTCAACGCGGGAGATGGGGCCCACGAGCACCCGACCCAGGGCCTGCTCGACCTGTACACGATCCGCGAGCGGTTCGGCCGGGTGGCCGGGCTGAAGGTCGCAATCGTCGGGGACGTCGCCAACAGCCGGGTCGCCCGCAGCGATTTGTGGGGCCTGACCAAGCTCGGGGCGGAGGTGATCCTGGTCGGCCCGCCGACGCTGGTCCCGCGGGCGTTCGAGCGACTCGGGGCGCGGGTCGTGCACAGCCTCGACGAGGTGATCGGCGAGGTGGACGTCGTCTACATGCTGCGGGTGCAGTTCGAGCGGATCGCCAGCAGCCAGTTCCCGACCGTTCGGGAGTTCACCCGGTTCTTCGGGCTGACGCCGGACCGGTTCCGGCGGTGCAAGCCGGGGGCGTTCGTGATGCACCCGGGCCCGATGAACCGGGGGATCGAGATCAGTTCCGACATCGCCGACGGCCCTCAGAGCGGGATCCTGCAGCAGGTGGCGAACGGACTGGCCGTGCGGATGGCGGTGCTGTACCTCGTGACGCAGGCCGGCGGCGCTTGAAGGGGACCCGGCTCGTGCGCCCCGCCGGCGGAACGGGTAGACTCCGCCCGCCTCCCGCCCGCCCACGGGTGCCCCCCGGCGGGGGTGCTCGGGGGCGGGCCGGGCGGTTGAGAAGGGACGCGGCGGATGCGGCTGGCCGAATTTATCCTGGGGAACGTCGAACCGATCCTCGCGGAGTGGGAGGGGTTCGCCCGGGGCATCTGGCCCGGCGGGGAGACGGACCCGGCTGCCCTCCGCGACCACGCCGGGGACATCCTCCGGGCGGCCGCGGCGGACAAGCGGGCCGACCAGACGCCGGCCGAGCGGACGGACAAGACCAAGGGCGAGGGGCGGGGAGTGGCGGGCAGCGCCGGCGTGGACCGAGCGTC
>JAQGHJ010000913.1 GCA_028288905.1 Phycisphaerales bacterium
AGCTCAGCCGGTACAGCGAGTCGCCCTGGGGGCGGCTGCGGTGGTACGCGAGGCTGAGCCGCTGGAGGTGCACGAACAGGTCGGACCGGACGTGCCGCAGCCCGTAGTACCCGACCTTCACCGCGGACATCGTCTGGGCCATCCCCAGCGCCGCGCCGGCCATGCTGATCGCGAGCGTGATAACGGCCAGCCCGACCACCTGTCCGACCTTGTCAGCCGGCAGTACCGCCAGGAACGCGCGGGCTGCCCCCCCTGTCGCCGGCTTGCCGCTCACCAGGTCGATCAGCAGCCCGATCGCCAGCGGCGTGAGCAGCCCGATCAGGGTGGCGACCAGCGTCAGCGCCAGCGACCAGAGGATGCGCGGCAGGTCCGGGCGGAAGTAGGCGAGGCAGCGGCGGAGGAAAAGCATAAGCGGACGTCGTGGGTGGAGGGTCGTAAGTGGAGTTTCTTGAACGCCGCCGGGGGTGAGCCTCGAAGCGGCGGAAGCACCTGGTACATGGATGATCGAAAGGCCGGAGCCCCGAAGGGGCGAAAGAACCGGGACGTCGGCCGACGCTCGGGCGCTTCCGCCCCTTCGGGGCTCCACTCCTCCGTCCGCGCGAAACCCGGGGCTCGCGCCCCGGGATATGGCGCATCCGCCCCATTGGGGCTCCGGAACGCAGCAAGGTCGCGCCTCGCTCCTTTGCTACGCCACCACCGCGTCCCGCTCCGGCAGCCGGACCGGGTCGTGGTCCACCTCGATCTTCCCCCGCACCGGCTGCGGCACGCCGGCGTCGTCGCAGCTCGGCTTCTCCGGCTTCTTCGGGTGGACGGGCCAGTACCCGCTCCGCTCGGCCACCTCGTCGATCAACCCGAGCACCGGCTGGCTCACCCGCCACCGGTCCAGCAAGTACATCGACCACCACCCGAGCGGGATCAGCAGCGCCGTCCGGTTGAACGGCCACAGGTAGTCCTGCAGCAGAAGCAGCCCGGCCAGGATGCAGCACGCCCACAGCAGCACCGTGCAGAACGTGCTCCGCAGCGGCTGCACCCGCACCCGGGTCAGCATGCCGACGCCGTGGTGGTGCTCGGTCGCGGTCGTGATCCGCATCTTCGTGTACCGGGACCCGTAGATCTCCAGGTCCCACCCCTCCCACCCGCTGTCGACCCGCACCCGCCAGCCCTTCTCCCGGATCTCGGCGATCACGGCGTCCATCAGCTTCAGACGCCCGTGCTCCGTGCTCCAGTACTTGAGCGTGTCCCGGTCGTGCGGGTCGAACGGGAGCTGGTCGCGGTTCTTGTACCCGCGGGCCTGGGTGTCCATCACCTTGCTCCTGAGCCGGACGGAGTACCGGGCCCACCCGCGGACGATCGGCTGCCGGTAGTGCAGGTACGCGGTCAGCAGCTTGCTCATCGGGTGCGCGTGCCGCGGCCGCGGGGCCTGGTACGCCGCGACGCACGCCAGAGCCATAGGGGTCAGGACCATGCAGGCCGCCACCCACAGCAGCGGCGGCAGCGCCAGCCCCAGGACGGCGACGAACCCGGTCAGCAGGTGCCACTCGATGCTCATCAGCATCATCGCGATCATGCTGGCCGGCTTGCGGTAGATCGTCTGGAACAGCCCGGTCCCGAACAGCCCGTGGTAGATCACGTCCCCGCCGACCTTGATCCCGATCTCCTCCCCGCCGCCGTAGATCCGCCCGCGCCAGTGGCTCGCCCCGAGCGTGTTGAAGTGGTCCGGGTGCTTGTACTTGAGCAACGCCTCGGCGATCCCGTACCCCCGCTGCTGCTTCAGGTACGCCTTGACCGTGTTCCGCCGGTAGTGCCACACCTGGGCGGCCGGGCTGAACCCGATGCTGTACCCGAGGTGCTGCAACCGCCAGATGAAGTCGACGTCGTCGCCGGCCGCCCGGTACTGGGCGTCGAACCCGTTCACCTGCTCGAACGCCCACTTGTAGAACGCCATGTTGCAGCCCGGGACGTGCTCGGCCTCCCGGTCGTTGATCATGACGTGGGTCGGGCCGCCGGGGCTGAGCCCGACGCAGTCGGCCACCCAGCTGCCCTCGTCCGGGATCAGGTTCGGGCCGCCCATCCCGACATGCTCGCCGCGGACCAGCGCCAGCGCCAGGTAGTACAGCCAGTCTTCGTCCGCCTCGCAGTCGCTGTCCGTGTAGACGATGACCTCGCCGGTCGCCGCCCGCGCCCCAACGTTCCGGGCGTAGCTCAGCCCCATGTTCTTCTGCTTGATGTTCACCAGCCACGGGCGGTCGGCGAACTTCGCGAGGATCTCCTGCGTGTCGTCCTTGCTGCCGTCGTCGACGAACACGACCTCGTAGTTCGGCGTCCCGTCCGGGTTGTGGTACCGGACGTTGCCCATCGACCGGACGCACGACTCGACCGTGCTCGCCCCGTTGTACGAGCAGATGACGACGCTCATCTTCGGGAGCTGAAGGTCCGTCACCTGCGGGGCCCGGCGGAACACGTCCCGGACGGCCGCGAACGCCGGCTTGCGGACGCGGTACCCCTGCTCGTCCCGCTCCCGGCGGGTGACGCCGAACTTCCAGTCCTCGATCTGCCAGTCGTGGACGTACCAATCGTCGGTGTAGGCGAACACGAACGTGCCGACGCACCCTTCGTCGAACGTCGCCTTCACCTGCGTCGACAGCATCGCCGCCTGCTGGGCCTCGGAGTAGCTCTGGTGGGTGTCGACCCCGTACTCGCCGAGCATCAGCGGCAGCTCGCCGGCGTTCATCTGGAGCCGGGCGAGGTAGTTCCGCAGCTGCGACTCGTGGTCGAGGTAGACGTTGAAGCAGCAGAAGTCGATCGCCCGCGGGCGGAGGTACTCGGTGGTCGGGAAGTTGGCGAACGTCGCCAGGCAGTGCGGGGCCTCGGCCTTGACGATCGCGACCAGCTCGTCGACGAACGCCTCGACCCGCCGGGCGCCCATGAACCGCACGAGCTCCGGCGGGATCTCGTTCACGACCGAGATCGCGAACACGGCCGGGTGGTTCCCGCACGTGCGGGCGCTGTGCCGGACGGCCGCCCGGGCCTGCTCGGCCACCTCCGGGTCGTCGACGAACGCCAGATTCTTCGGCCAGCAGACGTCGAGGAAGACCTTGACCCCCATCTCCCGCGCCAGGTCCAGGAACCAGTCCGGCGGGACGTGGTAGACCCGGACGCAGTTGGCCCCGAGTTCGAGGATCTGTTCGAGGTCCTTGCGGGTGTCCGCCCGGCCGGCGAACGGGCTCTTGTCCGACCCGGTCGGGGCGAACGGGCCGTACGTCACGCCCTTGACGTAGAACTTCTCGTCCCCGAGCCGGAAGAACTTGCCGTCCCGGCGGACGCGGTCGGTCGGGGCCTCGATGACCCGCTTGCGGCCGGCGGCGGCGGCGGGCTGCGGGCGGGCGAGACCGGCGGCCGCGTCGGCCCCGGTGCGGAGCGCGGGGGAGGGGGTGACGAGTGTCATGGTGCGCGGTCCTCGGGTCGTGCGCGGGAAACGGACGGTCGGTCGGCGCTGGCGAACCCGGCTTCCCCGCCCCGGCCGCCGGTGCCGCCACGCCTGAGATCGGGGGGTCGGCAGGCAGGAGTTTCGGGCGGGTCACCCCATCCTACCTCAGCTCGCCTCGGGTCGCCGGGCCAAAAACCCCGGCCCGCGTGATCGGACGTGCGTTGGACACGAATTCCGCGGGCCCGTTAGGACAGGCAGGGGTCGCCGGTGGCGGCGGCGTCCGATATCGATGTCGACTTCGCCGGGGAGGCGCTCGACGCGCGGCCGCCTGTTGTTGCACCGGGTAGCGGTTTGTAGCGAGCGGGCACTGCCATCCGGCTGTAGCCCCGCCGTGCCGAATGCGCCTCTCCGCCATTTTACCCACTCGCCGAACGGTCGCACGCGGAAACCGGGGACGGGAGCTCGCGTACCGAGCTGTGGATCGCCGCGTCGCTCGGTTGCCCGGCCCCGCCCTTCCCCGCCGCTCCCGCCGCCCGGTATCATCCGCCCCCGACCATGAGCATCAACGCCGCCGACGTCATCGAGTCGATCGCGACCGCCACCGAGGAGAACCTGCGGGAGCCGTTCCGCGTCGGGCAGACGGTCCACTTGCCGGCCGAGGGCGAGCTGTGGGTGACCGGGGACATCCACGACCACCGCCGGAACTTCGCCAAGTTCGTCGGGTACGCCGACCTGGCGAACAACCCGACGCGGCACGTGGTGCTGCACGAACTGATCCACGGCGAGCACTACGACGAGCACGGGTGCGAGGAGTCGTGGCACATGCTGGTCGAGGCGGCCGAGCTCAAGTGCCGGTTCCCCGGGCAGGTCCACTTCCTGATGGCCAACCACGACCTCGCCCAGATCCACGGGGAGGGGATCATGAAGGCCGGCGTCAGCGTGTGCGAGGGGTTCAACAAGGGGATCAAGCGGGACTTCGGCGACGCCCGTTACAAGGTGCAGGTGGCCGTCACCGAGCTGCTGCTCTCCAGCCCGCTGGCGATCAAGACCGCCAGCGGCATCTTCGTCAGCCACAGCTTGCCGAGCGAGGACAAGATCGACGACTTCGACTACTCGGCGTTCGACCGCGACGAGCTGACGAAGGCCGACTACACCCGCCAGACCGGGGCCGTCTACAACCTGATCTGGGGCCGCCGGGCCACCCCGGCCGGCGTCGACCGGTTCCTGGAGCGGGTCGGGTGCAAGCTGCTCATCACCGGCCACCAGCCGCAGGACGAGGGGTACGCTTTGAACGGCGACCGGCACCTGATCCTCGCGTCCGACCACAACAAGGGCGTGTTCGTGCCGCTCGAGCTGGACGTCGACTACCCGGACATCCACTACGTCGCCCAGAACATCCAGCGGTTCGTCGCGCTCGAAATGCCGACCGCTCAGGCGGCGGAGTAATTTACGCCCGCGGGCGGTCACACCGACGCGGTGCTGGCCGGCTCACTTCACCGGCGGGATGTCCGCCGCCGTCGTCGCCAGACGACCGGCCTTCACGCGGTCGTGCTCGTCCTTCACCCACCCGATCGAGTCCTTGTTCCGCTCCATCCAGAGCGGGATCGGGGTCCGCTGGCCGACCTTGTCGAGTTCGGCGAACTCGACCACCGCCCCGTCGCGGGTGTAGCAGCTCAGGTCGTGCAACTTGCCCATGTGGATGCAGGCCGTCGGGCACGGCTCGGTGCACAGGGCGCAGAACAGGCACTTGCTATAGTCGACGGCGAACCGCAGCAGCTCGCCGTTTTTCGGGTCAGACGCCTCGACGTGGCCGGTCGCCTTGTCGATGCGCCGGGGGCCGGACTTGTCGATGTAGATGCAGTCGACCGGGCAGGCTTTGGCACATAGGTCGCAGGCGATGCACTTGTTCGCCTCGAACTCGTGGACGCCGCGGTACCGGGGGGCGAACGCGAGCCGGTGCTCGGGGTAGGACACGGTCACCGACCGCTGGAAGCAGTACTTGAGCGTGATCCGCATCCCGGTCGCGACCGACCGGACGTTGTCCCACACGTTGCGGAAGTAGGCGGTGGCGGAGGAGCGGGCGGCTGTCGTCATGGGCGGGTCGCGGCGTCGGGCCGGGGGGGCTTGAGCGTGAGCCCGGCGCGGCAGATGATATCAGAACTCGGGAGACGCCACCCGGAAGGGCTCTCACGTCTCACAGCGCCGGCCGGGCGGCCTCGAAGAATAGCCGGACGGCCTTCACGGCCGCGTCGTAGTACAGGAGGTTGTTGTGGTCGGCGGGCAGCCCGCGGGGTGGCTGGAACGTCTTGCCCGCCCCCGGCTTGGCCGGGTCGAGGGCGTACTTCGGGTTCTCGCGGATCACGTACTCGCCGGTGTCGTCGTTCTTCTCGCCGACCCACAGCCGGACCTTCGGCTGCGACGCCCCGTCGTACAGCCGGACGGCGGCGTCGAACGGGATCAGCGCGTCCCCCCGGCCGTGGACGACCATCAGCGGCCGGGGGGCGATGCGGTTGGCGGCCGCCGCCGGGTTGAACGCCCGCAGGTCCGCCCCGACGTGAGCGCTGGCCAGCGGCACCCCGACCCGCTTCGCCAGCCACCCGAACGGCGGGACGAAGTGCCGGTCGAGCATCGCGTCGGCCAGGGCGGTAAACGTGTCGTACGTGCTGAAGACGGCGACGGCGTCGATCGCCCGGCCGTCGTCGGACTGGTCCCCCGCCGCCGCCAGCAGGGCCGCCCCACCCATGCTCACGCCGAGCCCGAACAGCCGGCGGGACTGGCCCTGGCGGTTCGCCCGCACCCACCGGACGGCCCCGAGCACGTCCTGTCGTTCAAGGTCGCCGAAGCTGGCGAGCTGTCCGCCGCTGTCACCGTGGGCCCGGAAGTCGAACGCCAGGACGTTGTACCCATTCGGCACGAGGTCGCGGGCGAGGGCGAGCTGGTTCCCCTTGCCGGCCCCGAGCCCGTGGCACAGGATCACCGTCCGCCGGCCCCATTCCGGGTCGGGCCCGGTGTCCGCGGCGGGGCCGTCGGCGGTAGGGTCTTCCGCGGCCGGCGTGGGGGCGGCGACGCGGGGGGGCGGGGACGCGGCGGCCGGGATCCACCACCCGGCCAGCGGAATGCCATCGGTCGACTCGAACCGGACAGGCTCGAACGTCGCGCCGAGCTGCGTTTGGGGATCGTCCCCGCCGGTC